>NZ_JAUBQH010000016.1:0-107916 GCF_036701145.1 Microcoleus sp. Pol17C6 | reverse complement strand
CTTGTCCTAATTGCGGTACTCGTCATGACCGTGATGGTAACGCCGCAACAAACATTAGAGCGGAAGGCATCAGGATATTACAGACGGATGGAGCAGCCGTTTTTGCTAACGGAGGGGAAGTAAGACCAAAGATTGGACGCAAGTCTGTTCTGAGGCATTCCTCTGTGATGTTAGAAGCCCACACTATAATCGTTTCGATTTAGTGTGGGTAGTTCACCATCTTCTAGTATTCTCAGCCAAGCTGCACAGTAAGCCGAGATCCGATCGAGTGTCAAGCGTCCTCAAGTCTGCGGGCCATCCTTCCGGTCGATCAATGCCGACTGACAACTGAGTACAATGAGAAAATCCTTTCGTGCGATCGGTAACTGTGTCTGTGTCGGAAAATCAAGCTCCCATCTTCATCTTAGTTGACGGTCACTCCCTGGCCTTTCGCTCCTACTTCGCCTTTGCCAAAAGTCGAGACGGAGGCTTGCGAACGACAACAGGCATTCCCACCAGCGTCTGTTTTGGCTTTCTCAAGTCGCTGCTGGAAGTAATGGCGGCCCACGACCCCCAGTACATGGCGATCGCCTTTGACCTCGCCACACCCACATTTCGCCACGAAGCAGACGACACCTACAAAGCCGGTCGAGCCGAAACACCGGAAGATTTTAAGCCGGATATCAAAAACCTGCAAGAATTGCTCACCTATTTGAATTTACCTGCAATAACTGCTCCGGGCTACGAGGCAGACGATGTTTTGGGAACTTTGGCAAACAAAGCCAGCGCGGCGGGTTATCAGGTCAAAATCCTCACGGGCGATCGAGATTTGTTTCAATTAGTAGAAACCGACAAACAAATCAGCGTATTATATTTGAGTACCGATGAACTCAGGCGATCGGGCAAAGGCAAATCCCAAGAATACGGCCCGGAAGAAGTCAAAGCCAAACTCGGTATTTTGCCCGAACAAGTAGTAGATTACAAAGCTTTGTGCGGCGACAAATCCGACAACATCCCCGGAGTTAAAGGCATCGGCGACAAAACCGCACTGCAATTGCTGGAAGCTTACAATTCCCTCGATGGAATTTATGCTGCTATAGATGAAATTAAAGGCGCAACCAAGAAAAAGCTAGAAGAAGGCAAAGAAGCTGCTTACCATTCTCAACGCATGGCGACAATAGTCCAAGACGTGCCCTTAGAAATCAAC
The DNA here is from genome assembly GCF_036701145.1 of Microcoleus sp. Pol17C6. NCBI lineage: Bacteria > Bacillati > Cyanobacteriota > Cyanophyceae > Oscillatoriales > Microcoleaceae > Microcoleus > Microcoleus sp. Pol17C6. Next base: position 106,730 of record NZ_JAUBQH010000016.1, on the reverse strand, counting down.
TTAGAAGATTGCCAGCTTATAGGTTTTGACGAATCTGCCTTGATTCCCATGCTGGAAAAGTTGGAATTTAAAACATTTTTAAGCAAAGTAAAACAAATTCAAAAGCGTTTTGGCGGCGTTGAAGAAAAGGAAAAACCACAAGAAGAATCCTCGTTCCCAGGCTCTGCCCGGGAACGCATATCCAGAGGCTCTGCCTCGTCGGAAAACACCCTAGAACAGCCATTGGAGGGTGTAAAAGAGCCATTGGAGGGTGTAGAAAAGCCATTGGAACAGGGCGGGCCAGATGCCCACCCCACAATAGATAAGTCACCTCCAACTTCTGAAAGTTCAGAAGAAAATGCCTTATCCTTTTGGAGTCATGATGATACCAAAGCCGCTCAGCAACAGAAAAAACTGCCAATTAAACCCCGAATAATTCAAACAACCGAACAGTTAAACGAATTAGTCCAACTGCTGCAAACCTTCACCGACAAAGCCTCACCCGTGGCGTGGGATACCGAAACCACCGCCATCGAACCGCGAGACGCCGAATTAGTCGGAATTGGCTGCTGTTGGGGAACCGGCGAAGAGGATCTCGCTTACATTCCTACGGGACATAAAACGGGCAAAAACTTGGACAAAGCCACAGTTTTAAATGCTTTGCGTCCGATTTTGGAAAGCGAGAATTATCCGAAGGCGCTGCAAAATGCTAAGTTTGATCGATCGATCCTGCGCTGTCAGGGAATCAAACTAGCAGGAGTCGTCTTCGACACCATGCTAGCCAGTTACGTACTCAATCCCGAAACCAGCCACAGCCTCAGCGAACTGTCAAGGGAATACTTAGGCATTGTTGCCAAAACTTACAATGAATTAGTGCCGAAAAACCAAACAATTGCTGACATCAGTATTGTAAAAGTAGCAGACTACTGTGGCATGGATGTGTACACCACATTTCAGTTAGTAGGTAAACTTAAAGCAAAATTGAAGAAATTTGATGAATCTAGCTTTCCAGGAAAAACTTTAGAGGGGTTATTGCTGGAAGTAGAACAGCCCCTCGAACCAGTTTTAGCAGAAATGGAATATTGCGGAATTCGCATTGATTCAGAGTATCTGCAAGAACTATCGCAACAGCTAGAAAAGAGCTTAAAAGAAATAGAAGAAAAAACTTATCAAGCAGCGGGGCGAAAATTTAACTTAGGTTCCCCGAAACAACTCAGCGAAATCTTGTTAGAAAAAATCCCGGATGAGTTTCAGAAAAAGTCGCGAAAAACTAAGACGGGATACTCTACAGACGCCGCCGTATTGGATAAATTGCAAGGAGACCACCCGATTGTAGACGATTTATTAGAACACCGAACATTATCCAAGTTGAAATCAACTTATGTCGATGCTTTGCCACAGTTAGTGCGTGCGGATACCGGGCGAGTGCATACAGATTTCAACCAAGCTGCAACTGGTACGGGAAGGCTTTCTTCTTCCAATCCAAATTTACAAAATATTCCCATCCGCACCGAGTTTTCGCGGCAAATTCGCAAGGCTTTTTTACCGGAAGAAGGTTGGGTGATGGTGTCGGCTGACTATTCTCAAATTGAACTGCGAATTTTGGCTCATTTGAGTCAAGAACCTGTGTTAATTGAAGCTTATCAAAATAACCGAGATGTGCATACCGTAACGGCTCAACTGCTGTTTGAAAAAGAGGAAGTAACGCCGGACGAAAGACGGTTTGGCAAAACGATTAATTTTGGGGTAATTTACGGTATGGGGGCGATTAAGTTTGGTCGTTCGATGGGCAAAACTTCAGCAGACGGTAAAAAGTTTATTGAACGATTTAACCAGCGTTACAGTAAAGTTTTTGAATATTTGGAGAAAGTAAAAAAAGAGGCTATCGCCCTCGGATATGTTACCACAATTATAGGCCGCCGCCGCTATTTAAAATTCGAGAGCGAAAGCATCCTCGACTTAAAAGGCCGCAATCCCCAAGACATTCACTCCGATAGACTTAAATCTCTCAGCAGAGATGACGCCCAATCTTTGCGCGCTGCAGCCAACGCTCCCATTCAAGGCTCTAGTGCTGATATCATTAAACTTGCCATGATTGAAGTACACAAAATTTTGCAAAACTATCAGGCGCGGCTGCTGCTGCAAGTTCACGACGAATTAATATTTGAAGTACCTCCCGATGAATGGGAAGAATTGCAGCCGAAAATTAGAAGTGCGATGGAAAATGCTCTGCCACTTAGCGTACCGCTGATAGTTGACATCCACGCTGGGCAAAATTGGATGGAAACTAAATAAAACAAAGAAATATGAGCCAAATTAAAATCGCCATTTTCCCAAAAATAAAAACCTTAAGTGCAGTTGCTCTGCTATTGCTACTATTCGGGTGTCCACAAAAGTTAGCGCCCAACAACTATGCTGTCAAGCGAGTTAGCGACGGCGACACCCTTGTCGCTAGCGATGCCGCCGGGAAAGATATAAAAGTGCGTTTTGCCTGTGTAGATGCACCAGAAGTCGCGCACACAAATGCTGAGAAAAATAGCAAAGCAGCAGCAAAAAAAAATCAATTTAAGTGGGGAAATCTAGCGCAGCAAAGAATGCAGCAGCTAGTCAAACAAGGGGGCGGTCGCGTGGTTTTGACCGTCACCGATACTGACCGCTACGGCCGCAAAGTTAGCGAAGTTCGCTTGCCAAACGGCACATTTGCCCAAGAAGTTTTGACCCGCGAAGGATTAGCAATGGTTTATCGTCCTTACTTGAAAAATTGTCCGAGTGCAAGTGTTCTGGAACAAGCGGAAGCCGAAGCTAAGAAAAATCGCCGCGGCGTTTGGGGAGATTCTAAGTTTGTTCCCGCGTGGAAATTTCGGAACAGTGATAAATGATGGAAAGAAGGCCCTTCGACTTCGCGATCGGGTCAAAATAAGGAAAATGGTAGGAGTACGAGCTAATTATTGCCTTCGGAGTTTTGTTAGTCTAGTAGAGCCACAAGTTTCAACCGATTTGTATATTGACAGGGACAGGATGATGTTGTGGGCGGGGAGTCTGGGAACCTTTATCAGACATTTACAGTCTTGGACTGACTCAGGTTTTGTTAAACCCCGTCTCTACTATAAATCTTAGGTTTAGCTCCTCCGCATCGGCCCAGAAAACGGGTTTCTAGATACCGATGCCGATCGTCCTAATTTAGTACAATACAATCAGGACGAGGTTCTGCTCCTACGGTCTGCAATCTGTGGAGTTTCGGCGATAGCTGACGCCAGATTAATCTAAAACCAGACATGAGTTCGATCGCACTTTTCTCCGAGCTGTTTTTTCGGAAAAGTCAACAAATGTGATAGGCTCCAGATAAACTAATAGACTGCTGACAAAAGCGGTCTATTGCAATCACCCAAAATTAACTTTAAGGGACATCAATGAATTTCAAACATCTGGTTATTTCCGGCCTTGCCCTAATCCTCGGTACTGCAATTGTAGGAAATGCGATTGCTCAAGAACTGACCGACAACCAAAAAACGGTTATTTGTCGCTTGAAAACAGAAGTTGACCAGCGGAAAGGCAACGGTCAAAAATTAGTATTTGTGCCGTTGCTGGGCCAAGTTCGCAAGCAAGTTTCATCTCCTTTTAGAGCAACACTGCATCCTAATGTGGAGTATGTTTTTGTTGCCACTTGCGACGGAAATTGTCAGGATTTAAACTTATCTCTCAAGGATGCAAGCGGTCAGGAAATCGCTGTGAGTCAAAAAACAGGCGAACTGGCGTCAATCTCTTTTACTCCCCCATCCCAAGGCGAATATCAAATCACTGCTAAGCCTGGGGAATGCACGACGGCAGAGGGTTGCAGTTACGGCCTGGGAATCTTCGTTCCTGCAAGTGCGAGCGTACCTAATGCTTCAAGAATTCCTGCTGATATAGCACAATTTCGACTTTGCCAGTAGGGGAACAGCGATAGAGTTGTGGGTTGCGAGTAGAGTAGAGTTTTCAATCAGAAGTCTAACTCATAACTTGCAACTTATAACTCGCCACTTATATCGCAACCACGCCCGACGGTGAGTACGTTCTTAATTACTCACACCCTGCCTTTGACTGTTTCTTGCTTCTTGGTTCTTGGTTCTTGGTTCTTGGTTCTGCTATAATTTGTTACGCATAACTCCTCCAAACTGTCAAGCCGATCGAGCTGTGGAACCCTGCAAAGACCCAATAACTGCCGAAAGCTGGCCTGAAGCCAGAACTTTATTTACCCTCATGCAGGCATCAATTAGAATATAGATGGTGCCTCTCAAAGGTGACGAGTACATTGCCCATGTCTTTAACCTTAGCTTTGAAAAATCAACTGCAGAACCGTCCTCAAATAGGGTTGAAAAGTCTGTTGGGCCGCTTGGGTATCAGGCAGAAAATCGGCTGCGGATACGCCTTGGTCATTAGTATTGCCGTTTTGGGTGCTGTGGCGGGACGGGGAGTAGAATCCTATCACAAACAGCAAGTTAGAGAAAAACTAGCGATCGACCGAGATAAAGCGGAAATCCTGACAAACCTCAATAACACGGTGCAGGAAGTCAGAATTCAGCAGCAAGAACTGGCGAGTCTGACGGCCAAACCGCAAATTTTCGATCGCCAACGCTCGGAATTCCTGACTCGCGTTGCTCAGATGAGCGGCATCCTCGAACAACTGCAAACCTCGTCGCCGACGAAGAATCCCGAGATTGCCAAAGACTACCAACAGCTTCAACAGTTCGCTCAAGCCAACGGCAAAACTGTAGAATCATACTTTCAACAAGTACAAAAATTGTTGGCTGCTGCGAAACTATCTGCTTTGAATCCGAAGCAGCAGCAGGCTTTGGGGCGGAATTTGAACAATTTTGTGGCTGGCGAAACTGCTTTGAAACTCAAACAGTTTTCCGAGGATTCAGCCCAACTGGCCGTCAACTTTCGCGAGAAAGTAGACGAGGCATTGAGAACCTACGAAAATGCCGAAAAACTCGGAACTCTCATTCTCGTTGGCTCTCTCTTGATATCAGGTGCGATGGCAGCAATTCTAGCAGCATACACCAGCGGGGCGATCGCTCGCTCCTTAGAAGCCACCACCCTCATCGCTCAGCGAGTGACAGAAGAATCAAACTTTGACCTGCAAGTACCCGTCACTACTTCCGACGAAGTGGGAATGCTAGCAATTTCCCTCAACGAACTAATCCAGAGAGTAGGCGAATACACAGAAGAATTGCACGAAGCCAAAGTAGCCGCCGAAGCTGCCAACCGCTCGAAAAGTGCATTTCTCGCCAACATGAGCCACGAACTACGCACCCCCCTCAACGCCATCATTAACTACAGCGAAATGCTGCAAGAAGATGCTCAAGATTCTGGTTCAGAAGACTTTCTCCCGGACTTAGAAAAAATTCAAACTGCAGGCAAACACCTGCTGGATATGATTAGCGACATCCTCGACATTTCCAAAATAGAAGCCGGTCACGTCACCCTTTATTTGGAAAACTTCGACGTGGCGACCATGATTGAAGAAGTGATGACTACTGCTCAACCGCTAGTAGAAAAAAAAGGTAATGCTTTAGCACTGAAAACAAAAGGCGAACTCGGCACAATGTACGCCGATCAACCGAAAGTGCGACAAATTCTCCTTAATTTGCTCAGCAACGCTGCCAAATTTACCGAAAAAGGCGTCATTACTATCGGCGTCGAAAGAATGAAAATTGAAAAATCTAGATCGGCGAAACCAAATAAAAATAATGATTTTCAGTCGGGTTCAAACTACACTTCTCAAGTTTTAATGTTTCGAGTCAGCGACACCGGCATCGGCATGACGGACGAGCAATTAGAGCAGATATTTAAACCTTTTACCCAAGCTGATGCTTCGACTACCCGCAAGTACGGAGGCACGGGTTTGGGATTGACAATTAGCCAGCGTTTATGTCAAATTCTCGGCGGCGAAATTAGCGTTGAAAGCGAAGACGGTAAAGGTTCAACTTTTATTGTCAGTCTCCCGGAACGGGTGGTGATGCAGGCATGAAGTCAGGCAAAATATGGATTTTGACACCGATACACGGATTAATTATTGAGCATTAGTCAATAGTCAGGAGGCAGATGTTCAAGGAAAAAGAAAGAGGGAGGAAGGAAGAGGGAAATTTTAAAATGTATTGATATATCAATTATCGGCGTTGCTGAATACAGGTATGAATTCAAGATTTCCCAATTGCTCTAAGCCAAGTTGGGTGAGTTTTGTAACTTCAATCGAAAAGGTGATTCATACCCTGATTAAGAAACGCCCAATTATCAAAATAAAGAATAATTAACAACCCGGACTAACGCATAGACTCTATCTGTAGGTCCACCGTGTGCACCTTACATATAGGGGTTATGCGTTAGTTTTGATAATTCCCCGGTCAAAACCTGGGAATATAGCAAGCCTACAGAACAAAGCCTTGTACAACAGTAGTTTTCAAGACTCCTTCAAAAGTGCGTTCTGTCTTGTCCAACAGGACAACGACATTGCGCCCGTTCGGAGACAAACGAACTTCTCGGATTGAATAAGAGAACACCCAATCTTGAAAATTGTTCAGGTTTCCGAGGACACGCTGCCGACCGTTATGATTAATTACAAGACGCATTGCCGCGCTTTCTTTGCCAGGAGGAGTAGTTTTTTGCCGCTGTTCCAGGCGAATTTGTAAAAGCTTTGCTGTATTGACTTTGACGGCGACTGTCTCGCTTCCATTGGCTCCGGGAGTACGAGAAATAATGTTGAGTTTAGTTCCAGCTTGAGGAGGAGTTAACTTCAAAGTTTGCCTGTTATTCCAACTTTTTTGAAGCAAGTCATCTTCTGCCATTTTAGTGCTTTTATTCGAGTCTGGCTCGCCATATTTAGTTTGGATACACCCATTTTTGATGCAGGAATTTGCAGCAACTTGGACAATTTGCAATTTTGCTTTGGGAATTCCCGCTCCTGTATCTCTGGAACTTTCTAGATACAAGTAGTAATTGCTGTCGGCTGAAAAACCAGACATTCGGTGTGCGGCACGCCAGGTACTTGCCAAAGCTTCAGGGGCTAGTGCGATCGCGGCACTTGCTATAATACCTAGCGAAATTAAAGGTAAAATTTTCATAGCTATATTTTCCAGGTGTGAGAGTTATAGCGGCTGTTATTGATGAGTAAAACAATAACGCTTTGGGTTTAGCTATAGGACTGTGACGCTTCTCAAGTCCTCTCTCCTATTTACATGAGTGTTTCTCCATTTTCCGCAGCAGGAGACTGTTTAAGAATATGCCGTTTTTTCAAGTGGCACTAGAAAGCATTTTTAAGGTGAGAGTTGCTTTTATCGAAGAGTGCAACTTTTAGGGGCGACAGTTTGCTTTTGGCTGCCAGAAACTGCGACAAAGGACGGAAATACCTATCTACAGATAGGGGAACACCGATCCGATCGCCCTCCGTAACTCCCTACAATGACAATTGTACGGGCGATCGAGCAATTGCCTCTACAGCAGCCATCATTTTTAATGCAGGGAATTAAAATTTATGCAACCGAATAATCCAAACCAATTTACCGAAAAAGCCTGGGAAGCCCTCGCCCGCACCCCCGAAATCGTCAAAGCAGCCCAGCAGCAGCAGCTAGAAAGCGAACACTTAATGAAAGCTTTGCTGGAACAAGAATCAGGGCTTGCTAGCAGCTTATTTAACAAAGCGGGAGTTTCTGTAGCAAAATTGCGCGATCGCACTGATGAGTTTATCAGTCGTCAGCCGAAAATCACTGGAAGCGGCGGCAACGTTTATCTAGGTCGTTCTCTCGACACTTTGCTCGATCGCGCCGAAACTTATCGCAAAGACTACGGCGATGAATTTATTTCGATCGAGCATTTGATACTAGGTTACGTTAAGGACGATCGTTTCGGCAAAAATCTGCTGCAAGAATTTAAACTAGATGAAGCCAAGCTCAAAGATATCATTACCCAAGTCCGAGGGAAGAACAAAGTGACCGATCAAAATCCAGAAGGCAAATACGAAGCGCTGGAAAAATACGGCCGAGATTTGACAGAAGCCGCGCGTCAAGGCAAACTCGATCCGGTAATCGGACGGGATGACGAAATCCGCCGCACGATTCAAATTTTGAGCCGTCGCACCAAAAATAATCCGGTATTGATTGGGGAACCGGGAGTCGGCAAAACTGCGATCGCCGAAGGACTCGCCCAGCGAATTATCACCGGAGATGTGCCGCAATCTCTCAAAGACAGACAATTAATTAGCCTAGATATGGGCGCGTTAATTGCCGGCGCAAAATTCCGGGGAGAATTTGAAGAACGCTTGAAAGCGGTGCTCAAAGAAGTTACCGACAGCAACGGCAAAGTCATCTTATTTATCGATGAAATTCACACCGTTGTCGGTGCTGGCGCAACTCAAGGCTCGATGGATGCCGGTAACTTACTGAAACCCATGTTAGCTAGGGGAGAATTGCGCTGTATCGGCGCTACAACTCTCGACGAATACCGCAAGTACCTCGAAAAAGATGCGGCACTAGAACGCCGTTTTCAACAAGTTTATGTTGACCAACCGACAGTTGAAGATACTGTCTCGATTTTGCGGGGCTTGAAAGAACGGTATGAAGTTCACCACGGCGTTAAAATTTCTGACAGCGCCCTAGTGGCGGCGGCTACTTTGTCTACTCGATATATTAGCGATCGCTTCCTTCCAGACAAAGCCATTGACTTAGTGGACGAAGCAGCGGCTAAACTCAAAATGGAGATTACCTCCAAGCCGGAAGAACTAGACGAAATTGACCGCAGGATTTTGCAGCTAGAAATGGAAAGACTGTCTCTTCAAAAAGAAAGCAATGCGGCTTCGATCGAACGTTTGGAAAGACTGGAAAAAGACTTAGCAAACCTCAAGGAACAGCAAAGCGCTTTGAATGCCCAGTGGCAATCGGAAAAAGGTGTCATCGGCAGCATTCAAAAGATTAAAGAACAGATTGATAAGGTGAATATTGAAATTCAGCAAGCTGAATTAAAATATGACCTGAACCGTGCTGCTGAGTTGAAATATAGCAAGTTAACCGAATTGCAAAAACAACTGCAAGAAGCTGAATCTCAACTGTCAGCAACTCAAACCACAGGTAAAACTTTGCTGCGAGAAGAAGTCACAGAAGGTGACATTGCCGAGATTATTTCCAAGTGGACGGGAATTCCGATTAGCAAGTTGGTTGAATCGGAAATGCAGAAACTTCTGCACTTGGAAGATGAACTGCACAAGCGGGTAATCGGACAGGATGAAGCGGTGACGGCCGTTGCAGATGCAATTCAGCGATCGCGCGCAGGTTTAGCCGATCCCAATCGTCCGGTTGCGAGTTTTATCTTCCTCGGCCCCACGGGTGTTGGTAAAACTGAGTTGGCGAAAGCATTAGCGGCTTATCTGTTCGACACGGAAGAAGCGATCGTCCGAATTGATATGTCGGAATACATGGAAAAACACGCTGTTTCGCGGTTAATTGGTGCGCCTCCGGGATACGTTGGCTACGATGAAGGTGGACAATTAACTGAGGCTGTGCGCCGCCGTCCTTACTCGGTGATTCTATTCGATGAAATCGAGAAAGCGCACCCGGATGTATTCAACATCATGCTGCAAATTCTGGATGACGGCCGCGTTACCGATGCTCAAGGTCACACGGTAGACTTTAAGAATTCTGTGATTATTATGACATCGAATGTCGGCTCTCAATACATCTTAGATGTGGCCGGAGATAACGAACAAATGCGGAGTCGGGTGATGGAAGCGATGCGGGGAACTTTCCGCCCGGAATTCTTGAACCGGATTGATGAGATGATTATCTTCCACGGTTTGAGTAAGACGGAACTGCGGCAGATTGTGCTGTTGCAAGTGAAGCGGTTGGAAAAACGGTTAGCCGATCGCAAAATGTCTCTGAAATTGTCGGAATCTGCGATCGATTTCTTAGCAGAAATTGGTTACGATCCGGTTTACGGTGCGCGGCCATTGAAGCGGGGAATTCAACGCGAGTTGGAAACGCAAATGGCGAAGGGTATTTTGCGGGGAGATTTTGCTGACGGCGATACCATTTTTGTGGATATCGAGAATGAAAGGTTGGCGTTTAAGCGGCTGCCGGCTCAGTTGGTGACTGCGAAATAATTTGAGTAGGGTGGGCTGCGGCCCACCTTATTTTTTTGAGGCGATGGTTCTTTTTTTGACCGCAGATGTAGGCGGATGGACGCGGATGGACGCGGATAGGATTGCGGGCGATCGTTCTTAAGGGCGATCGCTTTCTGATTTATCTTTTTTCTGTTCTTGGCGTTCTCTAACAGATTTAGTCAGCAGGTACGTTGCCAAACTGCTAACGGATCTGCTGTCTTCTTCTGCCCATTCTTCCAGAGCTTTTTGAATTTCCTCTGGTAGGTATGCGGTAACTCTTCCCCGTGAAGCCATTTGTTGCACTGCAAAACATTTCAACACAGTCCATCTTACGCCGTTGCCATCGCTTAAGGGCGATCGCTCCGAGATTCTTCATTTTTCTGCTCTTGGCGATCTCTAACTGCTTTAGCTGCGACATGGGAGAGCAAGTTCGCGAGGGTTCTATCTTCCTCTTCGGCCCATTCAGACAAGGCTTGATGAACGTCTTCGGGCAGTGTAACTGTAACTCGCATTCGTGAAGGCATAGGTGGGCACGGTTTTACTTCAATTGTCTTTAATTTTACACTCTAACATCATTTTATGTCATTTGCATCTTATAACATCAAATGATGCTATAAGTGTATATAGGGTTCAGACCCTAAAAAGTCAGAAGCCAGCCCCTTACTGTCCAAGGTTCCGGGCTGGCTCTGGCTCCAAAAATATCAATGGAGTGTATTCAATTATGACTTATAAAGACCGCTTGTGCTGTTGGGCGATCGCCCGTCTGTTACCCACTCAGCAATGGATTATTGTTGCCCGCTGCCGCTGTCGTTCAGATGCAGACGGGCATTTTCAGTTTCTGCGACAAACTATACCTCACGTTAAGTTTGAGGTTGTGTTCGATCGCAGTGGGGAAAGTCACCGTTTATCGGCGTTGGGCCGCCCTTCCAATCCCGTCACCAGCGCGTTATAAATGGTAATTTTCGCGGCGGTTTCAGTTAACTAAACATTGGCGATCGCACTTTTTTTGATAAGTGCGATCGCTTTTACGAAGTAAGTCCCAAATTTTTATGGTAAAATCATAGTACCGATAAGTCTATTCACTCCGCAATATCCGATTATTATTTAATAATATGCGATCGAAACTAGAAATTACCGAGCAACACAAAAAGGTTGATGCTGCTGAAGCCGAAATCCGCGACAAGCAGCAGCTAGTTAATTACGATACCAAACAGTATCCAGTCGAAATAGTCGTTCAAAAATATATGGAAGGAAAGGATGATGATACCAATGAGTTGTTTATCCCCGACTACCAAAGTGACATGGCTTGGGATGAAGCAAGGCAGTCAAAATTCATTGAATCTATAATTTTAGGTCTGCCAATACCTTCTATTTTTGTTGCTGAGATATATGATGACGACAACGGTGAACCCCGTTTAGAAATAATAGATGGTACACAACGCATTCGGACTCTAACTAGATTTATAAATAACGAATTAACCTTGACCGACTTAAAGAAAATACAGAGTTTAAATGGATTTAAATTTGCTGATTTGCCCCTTGCCCGTCAGAGGCGCTTCAACCGCACTACACTTCGGATGATTCTACTAACTGAAGGTACAAATGAGGAAGTGCGAAGAGATATATTTGAACGCATTAATACAGGTAGCATCGATCTAAACGAGATGGAAAAGCGCAGAGGCATACTGCCCGGCCAGTTTCTCGAACTGATTGAGGAACTATCGAAACATGACAAGTTCCGCAAATTATGCGCTTTTTCTGAGTCTGCTATTCGCAGCCGCGAACCGCAAGAATTTGTGTTGCGTTTTTTTTCATTTTTAAATAACTATGATAATTTTAATAGTAACATAAACATATTCCTTGATGAGTATCTGAAGCAAGTAAATGCAGATCCGAAATTCGAGCGCGAAAAAATGCGGGCAGAATTCGAGTCAATGCTAAATTTTGTAGAAAAATATTTTCCTCAAGGATTTCGCCAAGGTAAAAATGGCGCGAGAACAACAACTCGGATTAAATTCGAGTCTCTGGCTGTCGGCGTTGCTCTTGCTTTGAGAAAAACCAGCAATCTTGAGCCAAAGTCAACAGAATTGCTCAATTCACAACAATTTAAGGATCTCACAAAATCTGATGCTAGCAGTTCTAAAAATAAAGTAGTTTCACGCATTGAATATGTCCGCGAGCGACTGCTAGGCTAAAGATGAATACTGTACTCTTAGATTTCAATACACGCGCTCAAGAGGTAGATGATTACTTCATCTTTTTACATGGCTTAATCAAACAAACCACTAAGTTAGCTGTCGCCGATCGTGCTGGACAATATCAAATACAAAGTCTTAATCCTGACTTGGCAAATACTCTAAAAGCCAATGGCTTTTTGTTATTGTATAACTTAGTTGAATCGACAATGCGAAATGCCATTGAAGCCATATTTGATGAGTTTAAAAATCAAGCAATATCCTTCGATCAACTCAAACCAGAAATCAAAATGATTGTTATTCAAAATCTTAAAAACCGTTCTCCTAAGAAAATTCATTTACAAATCAACCAAATATCTATAGACATCATCACAGCTACATTTGAACGCGAAGAACTATTTTCAGGGAATGTGGATGCTAGGTTGATTAAAGAAATAGCCGAAAAATACGGTTTTTCATATCAAACAGACTTTGCTAAGACAAAGAACGGGCAAAACCTTGTAGTTATTAAACGCAACAGGAATGACTTAGCGCACGGGATTAAGTCTTTTGAGGAAGTGGGGCGAGATCAGACTATTGAGGAACTTTTAGAGATTAAGGAGGAAGTCATAGAATACCTACGTCAAATACTGGAGAATATTAAAACTTATCTTGACAATCAAGAGTATTTGGATGTAACTACAGGTACTCCATAATTTTAGGCTAAGAAACCGGGTTTCTCTGATAATTTAGGTTGGATGGCGAGATATCTCGGAAGAAACCCGGTTTCTGGGAATGATGCGAAGGCTACTTCCGCACCATCACCGACTTAATTACAGCATTCGCGTGATACTTATTAGTCTGATAAAATCCCCCTTGACCAGCGCCATAAACTCCCCCAAATTGTTTGCCTTCAGCCTTGGGAACAAACATAATGTTTCTAGTAGGTTGCTTGGCAAATACAACCCCTTCTCTCATTTCATTATCCACGTTATAAGATAAAGTCGCTTTGCCGTAAATTGCCTCGGCTTGTTTCAGAGTCATTCCTGGCCCGACGCCCTGAACAGTTTTATAATTAGAATTCTCAGTCATCAAAAGTTCAATGACATCGGAATCTTTCAGCTTTGTACCCGCAGCGTAGATAATCCGATATTGCACTTTTCCCGACTGGCTGACAGCCACAGCATCAAAGTCTACCATAAAAGGAGACTGAACTTTAAACAGTGCCGTGGAGCCCAAAGCCTTTTTCAATTGTCCGAAAGTCATCCCCACCTTCGCCGCTCCAATTGTGCGATCGGAAATTGTTAAACTTGCAGCAGGTGTTTTTTGAGCAGCATTTGCCGCTTCTGCCAGCGCATTTGTAGCCCCAGGCGTAACAGCGGAACCCGGAACTGAAATTAAAGTGAGGTAACTGCCGATCGCCAGCAAAGCAGCTATCATTGATCCAGACAAAACTTTAACATTCAACATGACTAATTCTCCTAGATTTCAAATGCGACTATCTACCCGTATCTTTTTGGCTATCCTGGGCCTCACCCTCCTAGTTTGGATTCTCAGAGGTGTTGGGATATTGACATTCATTCCCGGTGGTGTTATCTGGATACTGATTTTGTTGTCTTTTGTTGCGGGTATCCTCAGCACTTTACTCCGTCGGTAAGCCAGCATCCGGCAAATAACAAATAAGAATTAACACTTAAAAGTTAACAAATTATTTTAATTTGGATTGTTTCATTGCCTTTCCCACTGTCACATTGAACTGAGCGCCGATCAGCATCACCAAAGAAGAAAGATCGAGCCACAGCAGCAACACAATAAAAGTTCCGATCGTGCCGTAAGTCCAACTGTAATTGCCCAAATGCAAAACATAAAACCGAAATAAAGCTGAAAATAGTGCCCACAAAATAGCTGCAAAAACAGCTCCCGACAAAATAGGAATATCTGGTTGACGGCGGCTCGGCCCGTAGCGGTAAATAAAGGCAAAGGCAAGTGAGACAATTCCTAAAGAAATCGGCCACCGCCACAGCCGCCAAACACCTAATAGTTCCGACTCCAAAGGGCAATTGTCGGCGGGGAGCAAGCAGTTTTGGACATCTTTTAAATCGCAGTTGGCGACGGACTCCAGCAGGCAACTCTGGCGGGCAACAGCTTGCACAATTAAGTCGCTGAGAAATACAGCTCCCGATGCTAGAATTAACAGCACAATTGTGCCGACACTCAGCGCCAAAGAAATAAGTTTTGCTTTCCAAAATGGTCGAGTTCGATCGCTAGGGATTTCATGGATGCGATCGAGTGCAGCCATCGCCGCGCTCATTACTCCAGAAAATGCCCAAATCGAGGCAAGAAAGCTCACCGAAAACAGCCCTTTATTGCGAGTTAACAGAATTTCTTTGATTAAGCCACCAATCAACTTCCGCACGTCATCGGGTATAACTTCGCCCAAAAGACGGGCGATTTGATAAAGTGTTGACTGCAAAGGTTCAAAGAGGGCGATCGCAGATAAGATAGCCAACAGCCCCGGAAACAGCGCCAGCATAGAATTGTAGGCCATTTCTGCAGACAGCCCCGGCAAGCGCTGCTCTCCCGCCTTCGCGCCGACTTCCTTGAGCGTGCCCCAAGTCAAACACCGACAAAACAGCCAAAAACCCCCAAATTTCCGTTTGAGAGCTCGAAGCAGCCTCAAAAATGCCTTAAACAAAGCTAAAATCAGGTAGCGCAACCAGTAAAAAATGTTCATAGCGCACAGGAGACGGGGAACTAGAAAATGGAAAATGAATGCAGGACGATCGCGCAACTGGAAATAAGGAGCGTTACTTAATTAAGCCATTGCTAATTTAAAATCTAAAATCTAAAATCTAAAATCAATATGGCTCAGGATGTCAGACAGTGGTTAGATGAAATCAAGCGGCTGCAACAGCAGTTAACAGAAGTTTCGCGCGATCGAGATGAGGCCGGTGAAAGTGCGGCTCAGTGGCGCCAACTTTACAATACCGAAGCCGAGCAGCGGCGGAATGATGCCAAATTAACTCAGCAAATCATCGCTTCTCTGGAAGCACAAATAGAGCAGTTACAAAATTTTTCCCCCATTGTGCCCCAAGGTGATGATGCTGGGGTGGCTCGCCAGCAGGAAATCGCACAACTGCAAACAGTAGGCGAACTTAAAGCTAAGTTAGCAGAAGTTCTCGAAGAGCGCGATCGGGCGATCGAACAAGTTAAACAACTCACTCAAGCCCTCAAACAAGAAGAAGCCCGTCACGCCGAAACTAGCAAAAATTTAACTAGCGCCCTCGGAGATGCCGTTGACTTGCTCACGAAAGCCCAAAATCCTGCCCCTGCAAAAACCGAGACAGTATATTCTTTGGAAATAGTACCTACTCGCACTGCAAATCCTGGCGAAACTGCTCTGGAAATCCGCCAAACTTCCGCCCCAGGCAAAAATCCCGCCCAGCTTCCACCTTCTAAAAATCAGTTACTCGATTTACCGCCGTTTGGGAATTAGGAGTTAAAAATTCAGCAAGTGCCAGCATGGCGATTACCATCGGCAGGTGGAATTTAGTCAGGGATTCCTTGTTTTTGTTTTTCCTGAAATTAAGCGGCATTAATTCATCGGCTTCTTTATTATTCCGCACCAACAGAGGGTTTACTAATCGATGTAACTGTACGAGATGCCAACATATAATCCGCATTCAAAATTTTGAAAACTGCCAAAAAATCTGCCTCGCGTCGTACCAATCTACAGTCTTTAGATAGAACTTAATCGAGCTAAATTTTACTACTATCGACAACGACTGATCGGCGAGGAAACTTCATGAAGGCAGAGATATCCATAGTCTGGAAAAAGATTCAGAGCATGATCGACAGCTTTATGATCATGCTGCCTAATATTGTGCTGGCGTTAATTGTCTTTGCAATTTTTTACTTTGTGGGTAGGCAAATTAAGAGAGTAGTCAGGCGAGTTACCCGCCACCACCACCAAGCTCGAAATTTGGGGCTGGTGTTAGGACGGTTAGCCCAGAGTGCGATCGTTCTAGTTGGTCTATTTATTTCTCTTTCGATTGTAATTCCCACATTAAAAGCTGGCGATTTGGTGCAACTGCTGGGAATTAGCGGGGTGGCGATTGGTTTTGCCTTTCGCGATATCTTGCAAAACTTCTTAGCCGGTATCTTAATTCTGTTGACGGAACCGTTCCGAATCGATGACCAGATTGTGTTTAAAAACTTTGAGGGAACGGTAGAAAATATTGAGACGCGCGCTACAACAATCTTAACCTATGATGGTCGCCGGATTGTCATTCCAAATGCCGAATTGTTTACGAATTCGGTGACAGTGAATACCGCTTTCGATAAACGCCGCACAGAATACGATTTTAGTATTGGTTACGGCGACGATATTGATTGCGCCAAGCAGTTAATGCTGGAAGCATTGTACAGCGTAAAGGAGGTGTTGAAAGATCCTGCACCCGATGTGCTGGTGCTTGAGCTAGCAGAAAGTACCGTCAAGATCCGCGTTCGGTGGTGGATTGCTCCGCCGCGCCGAATTGACGATATGCGATCGCGCGACAAGGTAATTTGTGCTGTTAAAAAAAAGCTTGTGGAAAACGGCATCGATTTGCCTTATCCCACGCGACAAATTTTGTTTCACGACCAAACCGAAGAAACCGATGGCGATCGCTCCCAGCAGCGCGAAGGATGGCCCGCTGGTAAAAGTAAAGTTCCGAAACCTCGCAGTATTGGCGACTCTTTAGGAAAACAGGCTCTTGGGCGATCGCAACAAGACGACAACGGAAAATCTTAACAGCATCACCAGTCATGAAAAATGTCAAGTGGAGCAAACTTTGGGATTCGCTGCACTTGGCTCGTGCAACTGGAATTTATATTAATCACCGAGCGATCGAAGGAGTAACAAACCCAATCGATCTCATGCCTAATTTTCAAGCAAAAACCACAGTCCGATTGCCATAAACTAAAACACGATTTTGTAAATGATATCGCACGGCTCTTGCTAACACAACCCTTTCTAAATCTTTACCTTTGCGAACCAGATCGGACACTTCATCGCGGTGACTCACGCGCACAACATCTTGTTCGATAATCGGGCCAGCATCTAAATCTGGGGTAACATAGTGGGCTGTTGCACCGATAATTTTTACCCCTCTTTCATAAGCTCTTTCGTAAGGATTTGCACCCACAAACGCTGGTAAAAATGAATGGTGAATATTAATCACATTGGGAAAATTTATGATAAAGTCTTGACTCAAAATTTGCATATATTTAGCCAAAACTATTAAATCAATCTTATATTTTTTAAGAAGTTCTAACTGTTGTGCTTCTTGAATAGCTTTATTGTCTTTAGTAATGGGAATATACTCAAAGTCGATACCGTATTGTGCGGCAAGAGGCTTTAAATTTTGATGGTTGCTGATTATCAGCGGAATTTCACCTCTGATTTCTTGCGCTCGCTGTCGCCAAATCAAATCTAATAAACAGTGATCTTGACGGCTTACCCAGATCGCGATGCGTCGATTTTTTTGGGAGAAATGCAATTGCCAATTGGCTTGTAAGTCCTTGGCTATTTCACTAAAAGCAGGTGTTATTTGTTCGGGGATTAAGTCAAAACCGTCTAATTGCCATTCTAGCCTGCTCAGAAATAATCCGGCGGTAAAATCTGTATGGTGATCCGCGTGAATGATATTGCCGTTGTGGGAGGCGATAAAATTGGCAAGTAAGGCTACGAGTCCTTTGCGATCGGGACAGGCAATTAAAAGGGTTGCAGTAGGCTTGGTCATTGTATAATCGCTAAAGTTTTATTGATGCTCCGCACCATATAAGCTATTTGAAGTTATTCTGTAGGGTGTACACTACGCAGCTTATTGTTACTCGAACTACCGCCGTTTGGTAATCAGGAATTTAAAATACTGCTTGCTCCGAAGATTTGTTGTGCGGTTAACTGCAAGTCTGGGAAGAGTGAAGAAATCAGTCGATCGCTCTTTTGAAACAACTGTTTTTGATACTCATCTTCTCGCAGCATACAAATCGTAATTGTCGGCTGTTTGGGTTTGCCAATATATTCTCTGCCGCCAATGCCCAGATAATCCACAATCCAATACTCAGGCACTCCCAGCAGTGCGTAATCTTCAACTTTGCGGGCGTAGTCGTTCTGCCAATTCGTGCTGACGACTTCAGCGATTAGTTTAATTGAGTTTCCCGATGTAATTACAGGTTCTTGTTGCCACAAAGGTTCATTAATTAGTTGAGTTCGATCTACTACAAGTACGTCGGGGCGAAACGCTGTTGCTGTTCCTAATAGTTTGATGAGACAGCGAGGGGGAATAAAGTAGGGTAGATCCACACGATCGATTTCTACATTGAGTTTTCGCCCGAGGAAGGCGGATACTTGTTCGTGCGGCCCCGTTGGTTCCATTTCTGTTAATTCACCATCGATTAGTTCGTAACGCTCGCTATCGCCAAAGTTGGCAATAAATTCATCAACACTTAGAAGTTTGGCAGGTGATTGAACCATTCTGTTTGCTCCTGGTGATGAATTAAGAATTTTTTTAACTAACCGCAGAGGACGCAGAGGAAGAGAAGAGAGAGAAGATGACAAAGAGTTTTCCTTCTTCCCTGTTCCCTCTTCCTTCTGCTAAAATCCCATCGCCCCAGCTACTGCATCCAAAGTCGGAGCAATCCCACTTTTAAATTGATTGTTGCTGTGATTAATTGCGGTATCCGGGTCTTTCAAACCGTTACCAGTGAGCACGCAAACCACCGTCGCCCCAGTCGGAACTTGGTCTTTTACCTTCAGCAAGCCGGCCACAGAAGCTGCACTCGCCGGTTCGCAGAAAATCCCTTCTTGCGATGCTAACAAGCGGTAAGCGTCGAGAATTTCGGCGTCGGTGACTGCGGCAAAACCGCCGCGGCTGGCTTCGGAAGCTGCGATCGCCTGTTTCCAGCTAGCCGGATTCCCAATCCGAATTGCCGTCGCCAGGGTGTCCGGGTGCGCCACTGGTTGGCCCGTTACCAACGGCGCAGCCCCCGCGGCTTGAAATCCCATCATCTGCGGCAAGCGCAAACATTTTTTGGCTTGGTGGTATTGACAAAAACCCATCCAGTATGCTGTGATGTTTCCCGCATTTCCGACGGGAATGCACAGCCAGTCGGGGGCGTCGCCCAAGGCGTCAACGACTTCAAAAGCTCCGGTTTTCTGACCTTCCAAGCGGTAAGGATTGACAGAGTTGACCAATGTCACGGGGTAGTTAACGGCCATTTCGCGGACAATTTCTAAGGCTCGATCGAAATTTCCGCCAATCGAAATGACTTCGGCACCGTAAAGCAAAGCTTGCGCCAGCTTGCCCAAAGCCACGTAACCCTCGGGAATCAACACGAAAGCTCGCATCCCCCCGCGTCGGGCGTAGGCGGCGGCGGCGGCCGAAGTATTACCGGTACTGGCGCAAATTACAGCTTCGGCACCAGCTTCCTTTGCCTTGGAAATCGCCATTGTCATCCCCCGGTCTTTGAAACTACCAGTGGGGTTGAGTCCGTCGTATTTCACCAGGACGCGCACGTCTCGACCGATGATAGAGGCGATCGCAGGTGCTGGAATCAGGGGAGTATTGCCTTCTTGGAGGGTCACTACCGGCGTGGTTTCCGTCACCGGCAGGTAGGGGCGATAAGCTTCGATCAAGCCGGGCCAGCCGTAGCGTTTCGGCTCGGCGGCGCGGGCAGCAGAGTTAGCAGCAGAGTCAGTAGCAGGTAGAATCAGGGTCACGGTGTCAATGGTTTTAGGCAATGGCCGAAGAATTTACACTAATTTTAGCTCGATCGGTTAATTTGATGTTTAATACGATCGGTTCAGGTTAAAGTAACTTAATGGTGTGAATGTGTAGATATGTCTACCCAATTACTAATGTCAAATAATTCATCGACTCTTTCCCGGCCTCAAGTTACCGCGAGCAATCCCGAAATGGCTAGTTCTTCTACGCTATCGACCAGTTTTGCCCGCAAAGTAAATTCAGTGAAGTGCCCCTACCAAGCCGATCAGCAAGTTAAGTTCCTGCACTTGCAAGCGGAAATCGAATCCTTGCTGCTGGAAGTGCAAAGCCTCAAACAGCGCTCGATCGCTGGCTTGCGGGAGATCGACCCCATTTCTGGCAGGAACAGCAATTAGCTGACAACAGTCGCTAATGCTAATTGTCCTGGCCCTGTGTTATAAAAACGAATGTTTTGCTACCCGCAGTGTTTTTTGCCAAAAGTGCTAGAAATTCCTAACTGCGGATAGCGATCGCTAGCTTTTGCTAAAACGCGCTTGCCTACAGCTCAACTCGTCTGCTGCTTGCTGGCAACGAGCTGATATTTTACGGCGCTTTTTTATTGCGCTAATTTGTTAAGCCATCCTCATGGCATACGGAGAATCGAAATCAGTTTATGACAGCATCGATCGAAAAACCACTAAATTTGACATCCGCAAGTGACACTTCCAACCTGCGCCTGAAAGATATTCTCAAAACCCTGCCGCGGGAAGTATTCGCCAAAAACCCCCGCAAAGCTTGGACAAAAGTAATCGTCAACGTTCTTTTAGTTGCTGTCGGTTACTGGGGCATAGCAGTCTCTCCTTGGTTTCTACTACCCCTAATGTGGATTTTCACAGGAACCGGATTAACCGGTTTTTTTGTGATCGGGCACGACTGCGGTCATCGGTCATTTGCTAACCGCCGCTGGGTAAACGATTTAGTCGGACATATCGCATTTCTGCCGTTAATTTATCCGTTTCACGCATGGCGGCACGGACACAATTATCACCACAAGCACACCAATAAAATTGGCGAAGATAATGCTTGGCAACCGATGACAGCAGAAGACTACGCTGCTGCTCCCAAGGCTTTACAAATAGCTTATAGTTTAATTTTCGGTCGGATGTGGTGGATCGGCTCGATCGCCCACTGGGCAAAAGTACACTTTATGTGGTGGCGCTTCAAAGGCAAACAGAAACAAGAACAAGTGCGGTTTTCAGTTTTTGTCGTTTTAATCGGTGCTGCGATCGGATTCCCGATTTTAATTGCAACCACAGGCATTTGGGGATTTGTCAAATTTTGGTTGATGCCCTGGCTGGTTTACCATTTCTGGATGAGCACTTTTACGATCGTCCACCACACAGCACCAGACATTTCATTTAAAGAACCCGAAGAATGGAACGAAGCCCAAGCGCAACTATCGGGAACTGTTCACTGCGATTATCCCCGCTGGGTAGAGTTTCTGTGCCACGACATTAACGTGCACGTTCCCCACCACCTTTCAACTGCTATTCCCTGGTACAATTTGCGCCTCGCCCACAGCAGCTTAAAGGAAAATTGGCAAGATCATCTGTACGAAACAGAATTTTCTTGGTCTTTAATGAAGCGGATTGCCGACAACTGTCACCTATACGATCCGGCTGGCGGCTATCAGACATTGCAGGAATTTAACGCTCAAACAAAGTAGTTTTGAAGCGTGATTAATCCCCAAAAAACCCGGTTTGTCAAACACAACCGGGTTTTTCGATATTACAATCCATAGCATTTGTAAGGGGCGGAATGCGCGCCCTACTCTCAATATCACAATCCGTACCATGATTAAATCAGTCATTCCCAATCTAAAATCTAAAATCTAAAATCGAATGACTTTCAATCCCAATAACTGTCGCAACGAAAGCGAAGTAGAAAGCAAACTCATTGTCAGCTATCTGCTACCAAAGTTAGGTTATACGCCCGACACTTGGCACCAAGAAATCGCATTTGGGAATATTCGTCTAGACTTCCTCTCATTTGCCACCCAAGTTATCCCCATAGTTGTCGATGCAGACTCGCCGATGAGTGTAGTTATGGAGGCAAAACATCCGAAAGAAAATTTAGACCGCCACCTGCGAAAACTCCATCGCTATTTAACAAGTTTGAGCATCCGCTACGGACTCATAACTAACGGTAAAGAAATTAGAATTTACCAAAGAGTCGCCGATAATATTCAGCTAGTTTTTAAGTGTGCTGGAAAAGACCTTGAAAATAGAATTGATGAAATTATCGCTTTAATTGGCAGAGATAGTTTAAAATTTATAAAAAATCCCGATAATCTCGAGCTGGAAGATAGTCAAATTAATTTCGTTAGTCCTGAGTTAATTAGCGAAGTCGCAGTACAGCCCAACAATCCCGCCACCGCAGAACCTGAGCCAAGTCAAATCTCAGAACCGGAACAAATCCCTGAAAATTATCCAGTTAAGCCTCAAGTTAAATCCGATGTAACCGTTCCCCAAAAAAGCCAAAATACTATGAAAATTATCGCAGTTTATCATAACAAAGGCGGCGTTGGCAAAACTACAACAGTAGTCAATTTAGCTGCTGCGCTGAGCAAGAAAGGTAAGAGAGTCTTGGTGATAGACTTAGACAGTCAGGCAAATACAACCTTTGCGACTGGTCTAGTAAAATTTGAAGATGAAGAACAAGACGATTTGAAAGATAGTAATATTCTTCAAGTTTTGCAATCACAAGAATCTTTTTCCATCGCACAAGTAGCTCGAAAGTCTAATTTTTGCCATCCCGAAATTGATGTGGTTCCTTCCCATATTGATTTAATGCAATATGAAACGGAACTCAATCAACTAGATTACAGCCGAATGATTTTAATTCAGAAACTAGCAGAAGTACAGGATAAATATGATATTGTACTGATCGATACACCGCCATCTTTGAATCTTTACGCCAGAATTGCCCTGATTGCGGCAGATTATTTAATTATTCCTTCGGACTTAAAACCTTTTGCCAATCAAGGACTGATTAATGTCAAGGATTTTATCAAAAAAATCAATGGATTTAAAAAACAAATAGGCAAACAGCCGATCGCAATTTTAGGCGTACTCTCTTGCAAAATCTCAGCTAATGCTAAATTTGTACAGTACAGTTTGGCCAAGCGGAGGGAGGCAATTCCCAAACGGTACGACCTTGAAATCATGGACAGCGTAATTTACGAGAGAGACGATTTAGCAAAGTGTGCAGAACAATTTCAAATCGTGGGAAATATGGAAATTGCCGATCCGATTTCAGTGCTAGACTTTAAGCCTGATTGCACCGCATCCCAAGAATTTGAAATGCTAGCACTCGAAGTTTTGGAAAAAATAGGTAAAAACTAATGAAAAAATTATTTCCGTCACTGGTTGCAGTGAAAAGAATTACGTCCGCAGTTCCCCGTTCCAATTTTGCAGAGCCGGATTTGGAGAAATTAGCGAGACTGATTTTAGAGTCAGGAGGATTGATTAATCCGATAATTGTCCGCCGAAACGGTATGGATGCCTACGAGATAGTAGACGGAGACTTTAAATACTACGCGGCGGCGAGAGCAAAGGAAATAGATACTCTCAAAGGCGAGACAATCGGAGCCTTCATCCTGGAAGAAGAAAATGAAAAACTTCTCCTCGAACAACTTGAAATTCTTAGAAAAACCGCAATCACTGGGAATCCAAGTGTAAGTGTGGTTCCGCAACCGTCCTCCAGCTTTGAACAGCGGCTGACAAATATTGAAACTCGATTGGAAAACCGAATTAATGAATTGAAAGCCGAGTATACGCGGGAAAAACAGGCGCTGATAGAGAGGGTTAAAGATGTTGAAAGTCGCATTCCCAAACCAGTTCCGCTGTTGGAAGCACTCAACACTCAAAAGGAATCCCAACTGGCGTCAAATTTGAAAAAGGCTGGCATCAAACCTCAAACAATAATAGACCAAATCATCAAACAGCGAGAGTTGGAGCCATTTACCTCATTTGAGAATGTGGTGGAACGCATTAAAGGGTTAGGAGATAAAACAATGATTAAGGTTATTGACTATTGGCAAAGGTATTTATAAGCTTTCAGCCATCTAAATTGCATTTTTGAGGCATTGCTCAAACCTCATCCGACAAAAGTTAAAAAACCTGATCTGACTCGGCGGTTGAAACCCATTATACAGAAACTTTCGTCCATCTCGCTTGAGACTAAAGAATAAGGGCGATATTAAAGCTGGCTTTCGTATAAATCGCAATTGCGATCGCAACTCGCAACGCCAGCCCGATCGCCCTGACGCCAAAATAAGTAAAGATGAGTAAAGCAGTGGATCATTGGTGTCCCGTAGGCAGTTAAACTCTTCACAGTCGCTTTTTTTAGGAATTGCAGTAACTTTTGCCGTAGCTTGCGGGGCGGGACGCCATCGCCCGGACTGTCACCGCACAGCCCCTCGCACAGGTACAGCAGCAACGCCATATCTCCTCCAGATAACTGAGTTCGATCGCAGACTTGGAAGACTCAGCCCAAGAAACCCTTTAACTTACCACGGTCTGGGTAAGGTGTTTGTCTCGCACCTTACAATTTGAGTTCTTGGGTTAGTCCTGCATCCCTTAAAACGCCGGCTGTAAAGTGCAAACATACATAAATACCTACACATCAGATTTTCATGACAAAAGGGGACTTGTAACAAGATGGATCGATCGTCCGATCAAAACCAAATAGTTGAATATTTGCGGATTAAGCCAATTAGTCACACTCAGATTTACACTTCCCAAATTGCCATACCAGAGCCTCATCGGGGCGAAATTCCTCGCGAACGCCGCGAAGCTCTCAGGAGAAGTCTGATCGAGCAAGGAAGCAACTTAATTCCTTTAATTGTACGCCCCACTGAAGCTTACAGCAACGAAGAAGAATATGAAGTAGTCTGCGGCTCAGATTGGTGTATTGTTGCTAAAGAACTCGGCACCGAGCAAATGTGGGCGTGGGTATTTGAAATGACCGACGAGGAGGTAGCTGTTGCTCAAGCAGAAATGGAACATTTAGCTCCGCAACCGACTCCTAAAACAGCACAAATTGAGACTATACTGCAACAATTTGAGCTATCATTTCAAAAAAAGGTAGATAGTCTAACAAAACAAATAGAACAATCTGTTAAAAAAAATGAAGACTTGCTAAAAAAGCACGTAAAAGCTCTAACTGAGCAGAACTTTGAGCGTAACCAAATAGAACAGATTAAGCATTTGCTCGAACAAGTGGAAAAAGCATTTCAGGAAAAGGTAGATAAAATGGCTAAAAAAATTGAACAATCGAGCAGCAACCGTCCGCCAACATCGGCTGTTATTTCTGAGGTAAATCTTGAAGGTGCTTTGAGACAGTTGGATGAACTGGAAAAACTGCTGTCAATAAAATTAGAACGCACAGTTCAAACAATTAATCAGTTTGTTTCCGAGACCATTGAAGAAGTAGAAAATGACCTGAAAAATCAAATTGAAACGCTCCGCCGCCAACTGGGAGCCGCAGGGACTCACTCAGAAAGACAGCCCGAGGCACAGCCGAAGAAGCAGTCAAAAACGCAGCCGAAGAAGCAGTCGAAAGCACAGCAGAAACCTCAGTTACCGCAGTTGCAGTTGGAGTTGCCGTTTCCGTCCCCGTCCCCAGAAGAAGACTACGAAAGTCTTTCGCTGAGGCGGTTGAAGGCGATCGGCAAAGACAGGAAAGTGCGGGGCTACGCGCGCATGAAACGACCGGAAATTCTGGCGGCTCTCAGACAAACTGACGGTCAATAAAACGATAATTGCTAATAGTTAAAAACTAATTATTGGGTGCTCTATCGCGTTTTTGGGCAAAAAGCGCGATCGGGTTTCATGATAGTCCTGCGCGCAGAAACGAGCCGATCGCCTGGCCGCGAAACTGCGAGAATTAAATATTGATCCAGATACAGTTTAGCGATCGTCCTTTTTATTCTAAGTTTCTGTATTGTAAGCGCGTTTAGGCGATCGCATATCCCGTATGTTGCCGAACATGATACGGATGAAACCCTAAAACTATCTGGTCTTTAGGCACTCCTAATTCTACAAGTTCAGGGGTAATTCCAGTTTCTATACCATCGTGTTGAATCCAGATTTTGCCGTCGATAATTTCCACATGGACGACACACCCGTGGATTCTTTGAGGTCCTTGCCAGCCTTCGTGCATCAATAAAAAATTGTTTTGTTCGATATCAACAATAACGCTGTTTTTAACTTGTCCGTAACTGTTAGGAATACTGGCATAACTATCTAAAACAGTGCGAATAATTTGGCGATATTCATCTAGTCTATTCATCTGATAATTATCTCCCTTGACGAATCAAAAACAATGAGTTTTAGTCTTTTTTTTCGTAACAAAACTTGGCCTAGTGGCTCCGAGAAAATATCTCGATAAACTTCTTCCCTAACAGCCAGATAGATATTACGTTCTGGTTCCGAAAGCTCTAGGATATCTTCGTAGACAATATACTGTCCCAGAGCTTCTTCTAAGTCATGAACGGGTGAAACACTCAAAAAACTTTTTACTTCTACAGCAATTTTGCGACCTTGCTTTTCGGCAGCCAGTATTTTTTCTGCACCCAAATCGACGAATAGTGAACGCTCGCCAATTTCTAGGGTTAGCGGATCGTTTGTTATCGTCCACCCGTCTTTTTCTAGAGCTGTTCTGACAGTATTGTGGTAGATGTCTTTTGCTGGCATATTTTAAGCTGAACCATCAAATCTCACCCTAATTATAGAATAACATAAGACTTGGGAAAACTGATAGCTCATCAATTCAAACTACTTACTGCCGCGTGTATCGGTGCTTCACCCCAATCGGAAAATACTCCGCATCGCCCATCGCAGTTAATGTCACCACAGGTAACTGATATTCTGGTGGCACGTAATTAGCAAATTCGCTATTTAGCCGCCGCAATTGCGCGAGAATTGAAGATGCGATCGCCTGCTGCATCTCCTCGTCGCCATCCACCCCCGGTGCTAATTCCACAACCACCGATAAAAACCGATTTTGCTCCGCATCTTCCTTGACTTGCAGCACAAATTTTCCCGTCACCCATTCCCGAATCGTGGGAACTTCTAAACCTACGGTGACATTTTCCGGGTAAATGTTGGCACCGAAGTAGGAAACGGTAAAGTGCGATCGCCCGAATACATAGACAAAGGGCAAGCAGCGAATTCCTCTGGGGAAATCAGAAACTTTCATACCTGCTGCTTGCTGCAAACGTGCCACAGGGTTAAATCCCCATTCTGCCAAAAAATTGAGCATTGCTTCGTAACAAATTAAACCGCCGTTATCGGAGATGTGATAGCGTATTAGCGGGATGCCGTTGTCGCCAGAAAATAACAGCGTGCCGTCATTATTCACTTCAAAAAAGCGACTTTTGGGATCGTACTGCACCAGCGTTGGCAACCGCGATTCCCCGAATAAATTGCGTGCTGCTTCGGGATTGTTTGCTAAAAAGCGGCGGATGCAAATGCTCAGCGGTGTCTCGTTGCCCAAAACGCCGGCATCCGCAGTACCATAAAGGCTCGCCGAGTTGTAATATAGATTGTCAGAATTAGTGCGATCGCTCACCAAACCCCGCCATTCTTCGCTAAATACTTCCCCCGCAAACACCATCTTAATTCGATATTTTTGCCACTCTACACCCCCAGCAATTCCGCTATCAATCACATCCTTGATAAATGGCGGATATCCCAACAAAACTACTTGATCGAAATGCTCCCCAAGTTCCTGCACAACTCGAAATATTTCAGTCTTATTATTCCCAGGCGTCACAACTGTAACTGGATAGCCCTTACTCGCTAGATAGCGGCAGCAATTGGCCGTGTACATTCCGCCTACCCAAGTTCCCAACGGAAAGCAAATGACAGCTAAAGTTGAGCGAGTGTCGGCGTAAAAACTGTCGTGAAATATTTGTTCAAAACGAGCAGCAATTTGCAACTCGTCGCTGATAAAACGCGGCCAAAATGTCGGGTTTCCTGTCGAACCCGATGAAACAGCAATGAAATCGCAAGTTTCTAATTTCCCCTGGTGACACAACTGAGGTAGCGGGTGACAGCGTAAATAATTCTCTTTGGTAATTAGCGGCAATTTTTGGAAGTCTTCAAAGGTTTGAATTGAAGCGGGATTGATGTTAAGTGCAGCTAGGAAAGTCTGGTAAGCTGGTACTGTGGCCGCGACTTTTTGAAAAAGCGCGATCGCCCCGGATTCGGCAACTCGATTCTGCTGGTGTTGCAATCGTTCCTCAAGCGGCGCCCTCAAAAACTCTTCAAACGCCCCAATTGCTCTCTGACGCTGTTCTGGCTGCATGATTTGCTCCTTAAAATGCCTATTTTGCACCCCGATCGCTCAAGATTCAATTAGTAGCGCGGCGCGACCCGATCGCACATTGGGCTGGACACTAAAAATTTGAACACACTTTGAGGTCGATCGAAAATATGTCGCAGTAGATAAACTTCCATAGCACAAAACCGCTGTTTTCACAATAACCACAGGGGATAGCCAAGCTGCCGATCGACTAATAAACGCTGACACACTATGTCAAGATTAATTCAGCGATCGCCCAAAACTCCTAGTCTCAGTCAAGCGTGAAAATCCGACGCAGCAAGTTTCAATGAACAATCCCATCTACCCCGGCATAACTCTCAACAACCACTACCGCATCGTCCGCGAATTGGGACACGGAGGCTTCGGGCGCACCTACCTCGCTGAAGATGCCCACCGATTTAACGAACCCTGCGTTTTAAAAGAATTTGCGCCCCAAGTACATGGAAGTTACGCTTTACAAAAATCCGAGGAACTGTTCGAGCGGGAAGCAGGAGTGCTCTACAAGCTGCAACACAATCAAATCCCCCGCTTTCGCGAACTCTTCCGCGTCAGTATCAGCGATCGAGGCTACCTATTTCTAGTGCAAGACTACGTGCCCGGTCAAAGTTACCGCTTTCTGCTCGACGCCCGCAAGCGTCAGGGTTTGCGGTTTATAGAGGCAGAAATCAATCAACTGCTGCTGCAGATTTTGCCCGTGCTCGAATACATTCACTCTCTAGGAGTGCTTCACCGCGACATCTCCCCGGACAACCTGATTCTGCGGAGTTCTGACGGGATGCCGGTGCTAATCGACTTCGGCGGAGTAAAACAAGTCGCCGCCACCGTAGAGTCTCTTTTCGCTGAGGCTAACGGCACTCCCGGCCCCGCGACTCGCATCGGCAAGCTCGGCTACGCTCCCGTCGAACAGATGCAGATGGGCATTGTCTCTCCCCACAGCGATTTGTACGCTCTGGCGGCCACGGTTTTGGTGTTGCTGACGGGGAAGGAACCGCATCAGTTGCTCGACAGCCAAACGCTGAATTGGAACTGGCGGGCGGAATGTTCTCTGTCTCCGAATTTGTCCCTGGTGCTGGATAAAATGCTCGCTCAACAGCCGAGCCAGCGTTACTCCTCAGCTCGTGAGGTAATGCTCGCTCTCTCCGGCAATCCGCCTTTACAGCCACCTTTGCCACCAGCCCCGGATTTTGGGATCACGCAGCCGCCGGATTTCTCGCCTATACCCGTACCCGCCCCCACACCAAAACTGCCGGGAACTCCGGTGCGAATTGCTGCTATTGGCAATCAGCAAAAAATGCCTGCTTGGAAAATGGTTTTGTTTGTGGTGGCGGTGCTCTCAACTATGGGGGGAGTTGGCTGGTTTGCGGGCAATTCTTTGTTAAATCTGCAATCAAAAGTACAGAAAGTTCCCCAGCCTCCAAACCCGAAGCAGCAGCAAGAAGATGCTTTGCAAGATCGCTTTGTCAAACTCAAAATTGACGATCGATTCTATAGCGGTTACGTCAACCTTGTGGACGAGACTTTCTATGCCAAATACCCGGAATTGGGGGGACGATTGTTAAAAGAAGGCGAGGACGATCGCCAGTGGCGCGAAAGGTGGCAGAAAATCGGCGACGAGTTGCTCGACAAGCTGGAAAATCTCAGCAGCGACGCTAGAGCGCGGTTGGGTACTTACGACACCACTGATATCGATCGCTGGAAAACAGAGGTTAACAAGCTGAATTTGAGCAGTCGGGCTTTGTACGATTTGGCTGATGCTAGGTTCTTTTATTGGTTTCCACAACAGCCGCGCGATCGCAATATCATCGGTTTGCCGATCGGGCAAATTTGGCAAGCAATTACCGCCGACGAACTCGAAGCCTTACAAGCTGGAGCAACTGTCGAAAGCGTTGAATTTGACCGCCTATCGAACAGCAAAAGCCTCACAGGCAATCTCAAACCCGGAGAAGGGAAAGCTTACATTGCCAGATTCGCTCAAAATCAAACTTTGCGCGTGAATTTACAAGCACCGCGCAAATCTACGCTACTGTCAATTTATACTCCGGGGCGGACAAAGGGCGCGCGAGCTTTGCTGGAAGATGCAGAGGGGCTTAGTTGGTCTGGATTGCTGGATGATGCTGGTTATTATGAATTTGTGGTAGTTTCTCAAGCATCTGAGCCGATCGCTTACGAGTTGAACCTGACGGCGGAATAACTGCTATTGACGCTCTCTATCCACCCAGGCAATAATAAGGTAATACCAATCAGATAAGTTGTCGGGTTCAAACAAAGAATATGCTGAGATTCGCGATCGTAGCTTTAGTGACTTTGGGATTAGTATTAGTGACTGCACTAGGTTTACATCCGGCCAATGCGACAGTCAGCACTCCCGAATTTTATGCTTGGAACTTTGCCTCTGTAGGCAGTAGCGAGCTGGTTTGTAAAAAGACCATGGTAGTTCCGCAAGACCTGATAATTCCGTCATCATCCATGCACGCTGTCAGTATCACTTCTGCAATTGTAGATGAAAAGTTTTGCGCGAATTCCACTAAGCCTGTGAATTAAGGCAGCGCATAATAGGATTTCGGGTTACAGAACCATAATTAAGTTCTCCGTTAGTCGATTTTAGATGTTAGATTTACTTCACAGATGAATCTGGGAGATTGAACCTTAATCTAAAATTTTTATCTCTCCACGACAGTTGTCTGAAAGCAAGTATCTTTTTTTGGATGAATCAGGACGCTGCATCCTGATTCATCCCTTGAGAGAAAACTCTATTTTTCAGTACAAACACGGACTAATTATGAACAATTAACCGGACATCATATAAGTGATAGCCTGAGTAATTTCCGCCGCCGGCGCACTGAAACTGTTGGCTATTTTTTTTATAAAAAATATTGGGTATTTTGTAATAAAAGTTTATCAAACGAGTCGGGCGCAGCAGTTTCCTGCTCTTGAAAGAGATCGAAATCTTCCCAATTTGGGCAGTTCTTTGATTGTGACTTCAGAACCGAGGGGAAATATTCAGCCATTTGGCTAATCATTTATTGGCTAATTGGCCCAGTTACTAATTCCCTAGTTTGAGTATGCTAGAGTTAGTCAGGTTCAGATATATAGTGCCATCTGTTATCTAAGTATCATGCTCAAAATTTTGGTAATTGAGGACGACGAATTAATCCGGGAAACTCTTCTGCAACTCCTGGAATCTCACAGCTACCGGGTCATTGCGGCCGAGAACGGTCGAGTTGGGGTGCAGATGGCACTTTCGGAGATACCGGATTTAATTTTGTGTGACGTGCAGATGCCGGAACTCGACGGTTATGACGTGTTGCGGACTCTGCGGCAAAACTCGCTAGCTGCAACAATTCCTTTTATTTTCCTCACAGCTCAAAGTGACAAAACCGATTTTCGTCGGGGGATGGATTTGGGGGCAGACGATTACCTGACAAAACCGTTTACCAAGGGTGAATTGCTGGGAGCCATTGCTTCTCGCGTGTTGAAACGGCAAACTATTACTCAACCGCTGACAGTCGCGCTTCACCAAGCAGAAGCCAGACTCAAAGATTTAGTTAATGACTCCACCAAGGTTACGACTCTCTCTCCTGAAAAGTTTGCTCTCGAAGCTTTGCTGCGCCACGCTTTGGCACAAGGTGAGTTTCAGGTATATTATCAGCCGCAGGTGAATATTGCTACCGGCCAAGTTATTGGCGCCGAAGCTTTAGTGCGCTGGCAAAATCCCGATCGAGGTATAATTTCTCCCTGCGAATTTATTCCCTTAGCAGAAGAAACAGGTTTAATTATTCAGATTGGCGAGTGGGTACTGCTTTCAGCTTGCGCTCAAGCCGCTAGTTGGCTGGCGGCGGGGTTTTCGCCCTTTACAATATCAGTAAACTTGTCGGCCCGGCAGTTGTCCGACCCGGAACTCAAGGCGCGAATCGTCCAAATATTGGAAACTACAGGTTTAGAGCCTGCTAATTTAGAATTAGAAATGACCGAAAGCGCTTTGGTGGAAAATGCGACTGTAGCAGGCGCTACTTTAAACGAACTTAAAGCTCTAGGAATTCGGATTGCTATTGACGACTTCGGCACCGGTTACGCTACTTTAGGATATCTTAAGCAATTTGCTTTTGACAGTTTAAAGATCGATCGAATTTTTGTCCGTAATGCCAGCGAAGATACTCAAAATGCTGCTATTACTACAGCAGTAATTTTACTGGGTCACAGTTTGAATATGACTGTAATTGCAGAGGGAGTGGAAACAGAAGCAGAACTAGATTTTTTGAAAGAACATGACTGCGATATCATGCAGGGCTATCTGTTCAGTCGCCCCGAACCCGCACCGATAATTGAAAGTATGTTGGTTGCCGCCCCGAGTTTGTTCGGGCCGCCCCCAGCAGCAGCACCTGGTCGCGTTGTCCCTTTTGTACCTGTGTCCGAACCAGAAAAATCTAAAAACCTTTCAATGTCGGGTCTAGGAATAGTGTAAGTGTCACTAAGATTTCTGTTTTATAGGGTAAAATTATTTCTTTTACCTTCTATTTTCTGCATAAAAGTTGACGCTTCCTCCTAAAAAGTTGTAGTTTTTGATGATAGGCGAATCCAAGAAGGAGATTGTTCCCCATATTGCTCTACTGCTTCCCCTTTGATGCGCTAGGCTCCCCTAATTGGACTATTTGAGAAAGTGTGGCGTGTTGAAATTGCGAGCCTTTATCAAGTTGCAGGAGGTAAACTCAATTAAGTTCCTACTTTGGGACTGGCAGTTTCAAGAACTGTCCAACTGGAATTGGTGCAAGCCTGTCATGGAAAGAATATTAGTGGTGGACGACGAAGCAGACTGTCAAACAGTCTTAGCAATGTACCTGGAAAGTCAAGGATATCGGGTGGAATGCGCTAATTCAGGGGTTGAGGCGCTCTCGATGTTTGAAAATGCCCCCCCAGATTTGGTAATTTCAGATGTCATGATGCCGGAAATGGACGGGTTTGAGTTTTGTCGCCGTTTGCGAACTACCCGTTTGGGACAGTTAGTCCCCTTTATATTTTTGTCGGGTCAAGGCGAGTTGGAGTCAAAAGTTGAAGGTCATTCGATCGGCGGTGACGATTATCTGGTAAAACCTTTTCAATCTGAAGAAATTTTAGCTAAGGTAAAAGCGCAGTTAGAGCGCTCTCACCGCATTCACGCCGAAATTGTCCGACTGCTTCAAACTTCTAGCGGTAGGGCGGTGGAACCACAATTTGTTGCAGTCTTGCCAGCACCTGCACCTTTGCCCTTAACACCAGCCGAGGAAAGAGTTTTTTGGGAGGTTATCCAGGGTTATACTAACAAACAAATTAGCGATCGGCTGTTTATTAGCCCCCGGACTGTGCAAGCTCATTTAGGCAGTATTTTCAGTAAATTACAGTTAGAAAATCGTGCCCAGCTTGTGAGATTTGCCCTAGAAAGAGGATACAAACCACCTCAAACTTAGCTCGTATCTCAACTTAGGGTGCGCCAGCCAGCCAGCGAGTCAGCCGATTTTAGATTTTAGATTTTAGATTTACTCCACAGATTCATTGGGGAGCTAAAACTTTAGTCTAAAATTTTGATCTTTTCACGACTTAAGTCGCGGGCTTGTATCCGTTTTTGGTCGGAATCAAAAACTCCCGTAGCTGCCAAAAAATGGAGGTTGACGCACTCAGCAAGCAGATTATTCCACATTCAAAACACAATAAGGAAAATTATTTATCACGCAAACCCCTGGCCCCAAATTCGTACCTCGCAAGTTGGCACGTTCCAAATCAGCCTGCCGCACGTTATTGGCCGCATCAATATTTGTCCCGGTCAATTGAGCCCCAGGAAGCCTAGTATTTGACAAAATAGCATTCTGCAAATTAGTATCGCGCACATCGGCGAAAGACATATCGGCTCCGCTTAAATTTGCACGATTCAAATTAACTCTAAAAAGCAGGGAACGCCTCAAATCGGCATTCGACAAATTAGCTTGCAGCAGATATGCTTCGCCCAGATTCGCATTAAAAAGCTTAGCACCGCGCAAATCCGCACTCGTCAAATTCGCTCGCCCCAAAAAAGCATTAGACAAATCCGCATTTCGCAGATTAGCACCATTCAAGTCAGCACCGTACATCTCGGCATTAACTAAGTTAGCATTTGCCAAATTAGCATCACTTAAATCCGCTTCTAGCAAATTAGCTTCATAGAGATTTGCTCCGCTTAAATCCGCTCCTCTTAAATTAGCTCTGTACAAGCTAGCCTTGAACAAATCAGCATTTCTCAAGTCACAACCTTCGCACTCTTTAGTTTCCAGCAATTGCCTAACATGATCTGGATTTTGAGCCTTAACGGGAGCTGCCAGCCCAAACAAAGCTAAACTTGCCGTTACAGTTGCCAAGAGTTTAAGTTTCACAAACAAACCTCACTGCTACTTCAAACAAATTATACTAGCAAACTGTAGACTTTAAACCGATATCCTTCTCTCTTTTCTCTTGCTCTGCGTTCTCTGCGCCCTCTGTGGTAAATCTTCAAAAAAATGCTTCGCAGCCAAAGATATAGACCTGCTGACAGCAAGGCGGGCAAAGCCCGCCCTACTTAACTTAATTAAGCTTCATCTAAAGCAGCAACACCAGGCAATTCCTTACCTTCGAGCAGCTCCAAACTAGCACCACCACCAGTAGAAATGTGGCTCATTTGTTCACCTAAATTCAACTGTTCCACAGCCGCCACCGAGTCACCACCACCGATAATTGTGGTAGTACCAGTTTTAGTAAGTCCAGCCAAAGAATGAGCGATACCTTCAGTTCCCACCGCAAACTTCTCCATCTCAAACACGCCCATCGGCCCGTTCCAGATGACAGTTTTGCAATCGGCCAAAGCATCTTGGAAAGTTTTTACTGAATCCGGGCCGATATCCAAACCCATCCAACCGTCGGGGATGCTTTCAACAGGGACAGTTTGAGTGTTAGCATCAGCAGCAAACTTGTCAGCAACTACCACATCAGTAGGTAACAGAAAAGCAACTCCCCGTTCCTTCGCCTTAGCTTCCAAAGACTTAGCCAGTTCCAGCTTGTCATCTTCCACCAAAGACTTGCCCACGTTCAAGCCGCGAGCTTTGTAGAACGTGAAAACCATGCCACCGCCCAACAGCAGTTTGTCGCACTTTTCGAGCAGTTTTTCGATGACTCCAATCTTGCTGGAAACCTTAGAACCGCCGATTATAGCAGCTAAAGGACGCTGAGGATTGTCGATCGCACTGCCGAGATATTGCAGTTCCTTCTCCATCAAAAACCCAGCCACAGAAGGACTCAGATACTTAGTAACGCCCTCAGTAGAAGCGTGAGCCCGGTGAGCCGTACCAAAAGCATCATTGACATACAAATCGGCCACAGAAGCTAACTTCTTAGCAAATTCTGGGTCGTTTGCCTCCTCCTCTGGGTAGAAGCGGACATTTTCCAGCAACAGCACATCGCCATCTTGCATCCCGGCGACTGTTGCAGCGACTTCATCACCGATGCAGTCGTCAGTCTTTTTGACTTCTTTACCCAACAATTCCGACAGCCGTTTCGCAACCGGAGTCAAGCGCAACTTCTCCGTCACACCCTTGGGACGGCCGAAGTGGCTGCACAAAATCACCTTAGCGCCCTTGGACGCTAAATCTTGAATTGTCGGCAGAGCCGCCCGGATGCGAGTATCATCGGTGATATTGCCGTTGTCGAGCGGCACGTTAAAGTCCGCCCGCACCAATACCCGTTTGCCCGATAAGTCCGATGCCGATAAATTTGCTACAGTTTTTTTTGTCACAGGATTAACCTCCTAATATGTGTGTTTTTGTCGAATTCCGTTGAAATGGCGGCACTGGTCACTTGCACTTGGGCCTCGGACGCATTCAACCGCGTCCGTACAAAAAACGGAAGATGAAACAAACGGCACTGATTGGCTCAACGTAAACATTTTATCGGAGTCCGCGTCCCGGAGATGCGCAGTATGTTCAAGACTGTCTTATTTCCTGTAGATCAAAGCCGAGAAGCCCGCGAAGCTGCCGAAAAGGTGGTCAATATCGTGAAAACCTACGCCTCTCGCTTAGTAATTCTCTCGGTAGTCGAGCCCCCAGCCGAGGAGGCCGACGCCCCCGCGCGAGAGGTGATGACTTCCCCCGAAGCAGTCGCCAAACTTCTTTCTGAGGCCCAATCGATGTTTTCCCAGCAGGGAATTGAAGCTGAAATCATCGAACGGGAAGGCAAACCTGCTTTCACGATTTGCGATGTGGCTGACGAAATTGGGGCCGATTTGATTGTGATGGGCTGTCGGGGGATGGGTTTAACCGATGAGGGGGCGTCTGACAGCGTTACCACTCGGGTGATCAATCTGTCTCCTTGTGCAGTTTTGATTGTGCCTTAGTCAGTTGGCAGTTGTCAGTTGACAGTTGACTGTTGGTAGTTGGCAGTTGACAGTTGACTGTTGTCATTCAACAACTAACCAATAACAACTAACAACTGTCAACTAACAACTAACTAATAACAACTAACAACTAACTAATAACAAAAGTCAAAAGTCAAAAGTCAAAAGTCAAAAGTCAACAGTCAACAGTCAACTAACTAATGAAAATTCACTGGTATCCCGGTCACATTGCCAAAGCTGAACGGGCATTAAAAGAACAGCTAAAGCGGGTAGATGTGGTGCTCGAAGTCCGAGATGCCCGCATTCCATTGGCTACTTATCACCCCCAAATGCCGAGCTGGGTGGGCGGCAAGCCGCGAGTCTTGGTCATCAACCGCATGGATATGATTACACCTCGATCGCGCGAGGCGTGGGAAACATGGTTTGAGGCCCAGGGGGAAACTGCGTATTTTACTAATGCCGAGCACGGTCAAGGAGTAGATGATGTGGCGGATGCCGTGCAGAATGCTGGGGTGCAGCTAAATAAAAGAAGGTTCGATCGAGGTATGCTGCCCCGTCCAGTCCGTGCAGTGGTGATGGGCTTTCCCAATGTCGGAAAATCTGCTCTAATTAATCGGCTGTTAGGGCGGAGAGTGGTAGATAGTGCCCGCAGAGCTGGAGTAACTAAATCGCTCCGATGGATTCGCATTTCTGATGAAATTGAATTATTAGACGCGCCTGGAGTGATCCCAACCCGAATTAACAATCAAGAAAATGCCATAAAATTAGCTATTTGCGAAGATATTGGCGAAGCAGCTTACGACAATCAGGTAGTAGCAGCAGCGATGGTAGATTTGCTGCAAGGGCTGGAGGCGACTGATGACACGTTGGTATCACTATCTGGTTTCAAATCCAGGTATAAATTAGATCCAGCATCTAGTAATGGTGAAGATTATTTGCACGAGGTCGCAAAAGACAAGTATAAAGGAGATGTCGAACGAACGGCGCGACAGATGTTAAACGATTTTAGAACTGGTGTTTTGGGTCAACTTTCTTTGGAGTTGCCGCCGGCTTGATCAGACTCGTAACCTACAACTAATCAGAAATGGTATTCAATAGAGAGTTGCTGACGGTGATAATTTGAACTTCGTCTCCTATGTGTAATATTTTTTCTGCTGCTTGAGGTGCGAGTCGCGTGTTAACTATCAGCCGACTAAAGTGATTTAAATGCCCTTTTTTTATCAAGTCAGGCATGATTTCCTTCTGCTTGGCTGTTAGTATATTTTTAAAATTTAGATCGCCTGCTTTCGCCCCATAGTTTCGCGTAGATAGGATACATGGCTGACCGGGATGAATAGCTTCAAATATTACTGTTCCTATTTTAAACCTCACAATTTCATCGGATTGTGAGAAAAGTTGGTCTTCCCAAAAAGCCGGGACATCTCCTATTTCAATATTAGCTCGCAAGCGATGGCGCATCTCGTTAACGCAAACTCTCGGAAACCAAGATGCAACTTCGGCAATTGTTTCGGTACTGATAATGCTTGGCCCTGGTGCAGCGAGATTGTCGGGAAAACCTGTCAGCAAGTTTTCAATTAACTTGACGGGGAAACCGAAGTAGCTGCTCAACCAAGATTCTATTCCCAACCGTTCTCTATCTACATGAAAAAATATTTCTTGTTCAGTGCCTTGAATTTTCAGACCGGCAATTCTCTTTTTGATGTCAAAGGATAAGCGTAGAAAACGGACTCCGCTGTTGTGCTTAGTGTTAACAAATTCTCCGGCTGCATCGCAGATTGCAAAAGAGCGATCACCTTCTAGAGCTCCGCTGGCTAGAATAGTTGCTTGACTGACTGCTATGCCGTCAAGGGACTTGACCGGATAGATATGAATGCTGGCGACGTATGACATTTCGAGCCATTGATAAAAAATAGTCGTTTTAGATACATTCTAGCATCCCTGTCCGCAGAAGGATGACTGCCGTTGACTTTACTAAATAAAATATGAATGAAATAAAAATGGGCTACTTTTTTGAAGTTTACATTGTGCCGGAGCAGCTTGTAAAGAAAAATCAAAGAAGTCTGACTGAGCTTGTGGTATATATTATGCTAACAAATACAAACAATTGAACCGAGTTGCAAGCAATGACTAAAAGCGAAAGAACAGGTATGATTTCGCGACGGAATTTAATGCTGAGGGCTGGTGCAGGGATGCTGGCGGCCAGCATTGCACCAGCGTTTTTACAAGCCGAAGCAGCAAAGGCAGAGGCAATCTCTGACATTACTCCTACTGACATTACTCCTAACACTGCTCTTAAGAAATTGATGGAGGGTAATCAACGCTACATTGAGCAAAAACGGACATTTCCCGACCAAGCTCGATCGCGAGTTGTAGAAGTAGCACAGGGTCAACATCCGTTTGCAACCATCCTGGCTTGTTCTGATTCGCGCGTTGCTCCCGAAATTATTTTCGACCAAGGATTAGGGGACTTATTTGATATTCGAGTAGCTGGAAATTTTCTCGACGATGTGGTTCTCGGGAATATAGAATATGCCACCTTAGAATTAGGCGTGCCACTATTAGTAATTCTGGGTCACGAACGCTGCGGTGCTGTCAAAGCAGCTTTAGATGGTAAAGCTGTTCCGGGTCACATTAGCACTTTGGTGGCGGCGATTAAACCTGCAGTTGATTCGACCAAAGGTCAAAAAGGCGATGCCTGGGATAACGCAGTCAGAGCTAACGTGAAAATGAATGTCAATCAGTTACAATCCTCCTCGCCTATTTTAGCTGAAGCAGTCAAAGCGGGCAAGCTTAAAGTTGTTGGGGGTCGCTACGATTTGGATAGCGGCAAAGTAGAGATAATTGCTTGATTTTGCTGGTAATTTTGAGAATTTTTAGGGTAGTGCCAAGAGTGCCTACCCTTGGGGAGCGAGGGGAAACCATCGGGGATTGCCCCTAAAATTTATTGGGCAACGATAAAGTAGATATGCAAGTTTAAAGTAAACCCATTTCTTGTAGTCCTCGGCGCAGGCGTTCTGCTTCAAATGGGCGGCGCTGTTCGTGAAGGGCGATCGCTCTTTTGAATTCTGCTAAACTTTCTGGCATTTTGCCAATTTTCAGCAAGGCTACTGCCAAGTTTTGATGAGCTTCCGCGTGTTCTGGATCGATTTTTATCGCTTGTCGGTAATAGGCGATCGCATCTGCTATATTTCCGGCTGCCTTCAGCGTCAGTCCTAAATTATAGTGACCTGCTGCAAAATTGGGGTCAATTTTTAAAGCTGCTTTGTAAGCTTTTTCAGCAGATTTCAAATCTCCTTCATCTTTGAACAAATTGCCCAAATTATTGTAAGCACCCAACTTGAGCGGCGGGAACACATTGGTATTAATTGCCGCTTGATAGTGTTCTTTTGCTTTGGCAAACTGCTGCTGCTGGCGATAAGCAATTCCCAAATGATAGTTCAGCTCGTAAACAATAGAATCATCTATGACCTCGGCAGTCAAGCCTTTTGTTAATAAATTAATTCCCCGCCCGATTTGCCCGGTTTCTACATACAAAGCGCCTAATTTGCTACAAGCATAAGCATCGTTTGGATAATAAGCAATATAGCGTTCCATTGCTGCTTGAGCTTTTTGGAATTTACTTTTTGCGGCGATCGCATCTTTTTGATAACCAGAGTGCCAAATCGCCACATCGGGGAGAGAAGCTATTTTCCATTGTGGTTCCCTCTGCAAAATCTCAGCCACGCTGTCGTCTACCATAGCGTGGTAAGGGCGAGAAAAGCGGATATCGAGGCGATTGCGAAACAAGCGCGACACTAGGGAATAGGGAGATTGAGAGGCACCGATTTCTTGGCGGATGAGATTGATTAGCAGCAGCCGATCGCTCGCAATTGCCTGCTTTATTTGAGGTAGAATCTCCGGTACCAAAACCTCATCGGCATCCAACACCAAAATCCAGTCGCCCTGGGCGTGCTTCAGACACTCATTGCGCGCCGCGGCGAAGTCGTCGCACCATTCAAAGTCATAAACCCTCGCCCCGGATTCTCGGGCAATTTCACGGGTGCGATCGCCCGATCCCGTATCCACCACCACCATTTCGTCCACAACACCCTTAACGCTGTCCAAAGTCCGCGACAGTGTTGCCTCTTCATTCTTCACAATCATGCACAGAGTCAGATCCATCGGGCGCAAACTTTCCTCGTTTCACAAAATTATTGTAATTTTTTTACCAGTAAAACACAAAAAGTCCCAGAAAAAATTCTCCTATTTCCCTTTTGCTTTGAGCATAAGTACCTTTGTTCCCTAGAAAAAGTGGGTTAACTCTTTTGAGATATTAAAAAGCCTCAACCTGGGACGATTGATGAGAAATTCTACCACTTTCGGTTCCTCCCTACGGTAGAGGTAAAGGCTCGATAGCGCTTGTTATTCTAAGAACATAAGACAAGGGACGAGAAAAGTTTAAGTATTCAGGAGAAAGAGAAATGGGAATTATTGCTTGGATCGTTTTAGGACTGATTGCCGGTGCGATCGCCAAAGCCATTTATCCGGGAACTCAAGGCGGTGGTTTTCTGGCAACAACAGGTTTAGGAATTTTGGGCGCCCTAGTGGGAGGTTATCTAGGTCAAGTCTTACTGGGGACGAGCGGGGGAGCATCCTTCGGAGCATTGACTCTACCCAGCATAGCTTTTGCAGTTGTAGGTGCGATCGTTCTACTTTTCATCTGGGGATTGTTAACTCAGCGTGCTGCATAACAAATATTGCCAATTCCCAGTCGATCGACTTTTAGGGTATTCATAAACCCGGTTTCTTCAAGAAGCCGGGTTTTTCAGTTGTTTGTAGGATGCCTCAGCCTACTTTTACCAAATCCGGGTTAAAAACCTCTATCAGACTCAGCGCTGGCAACGGTTCAAGAGCAAAACTTTCGTCCGAACAGAGGGGAACTGAAGAATAAAGGGGTAAAAATCCCGGACTTGGTATTAATTAATCAATCCGCAAATTGAAAGGCAAGCGAACATAAACCCCCTGCGGGTCATTCATCGACTTGATCACAGCCAATTCATCTTGCATTTTCTTAAATTCGGCCGTTAGCGGGTCGAGTTTGGTGGCTGGTTTCAAAACGTGAACGCCGGAAATTTTTTCCAAAATTCGCTCCTCCAAAGTGCGGCGTTTTGGATATTCTTCCAACTTCCAATCGTCGCCGAGTTTAGCTTGCTTAGCCGCCTCTCTGACAGCATCTTCAAGACCGCCAATTTCATCGACTAAACCCAACTCTTTCGCCGCCGTACCAGACCACACCCTGCCTTGAGCAATTTCTTGTACCTTGTTTTTCGGCAGTTTGCGGGAGTTGGCGACTTTAGTAATAAATCGATCGTAAATGCGATCGACTATCCTCTGAATATTCGCCAATTCTTGAGGATTTTTCGGACGGGAAACCGTGTTAGTATCCGCAAAGCGGGCGGTTTTCACAACGTCCCAAGTCAGGCCGTTGTTAGCAGCCAACTTTTCGGCGTTAAACAGCATTCCAAAAACGCCAATAGAACCAGTAATCGTATTGGGTTCGGCAAAAATGCGGCTGGAACCCATCGAAATCCAATAGCCGCCGGAAGCTGCTAAATTGCCCATTGAAACAATAACTGGTTTCTTTTTCCCCGTCAGCATCACTTCGCGCCCAATGACTTCGGCCGCCGTCGCGCTGCCTCCGGGACTGTTGACGCGCAAAACCACTGCTTTTACGTCGTTATCTTCTCGAATTTTCCGCATTTCTTGAGCGATGCGATCGCCTCCTACTTCAGTCGGGCCCCCTTCGCCGTCTACAATTTCTCCCTCGGCGTAAAGTATAGCAATTTGGTTTTTCTTGTTAGCGTGAGTTGAGTTTTTATTCTCCGCAATTTTCGCATAGTTTTTCAAACTAATTTGCTTGAAAGATTTGTTTTCGCGATCGGTTCCTGTGAGTTTTTTGAGTTCGGTCGATATTTCGTCAAAGTATACAACTTTATCAACTAACTTGTTTTTGAGAGCTTCGTCAGCCATCAAAGTTCCGCCATTATCTGCAAGCGCTTGCAGTTGCGGAACAGTCACTTTGCGGCTCGGAGCGACAGTTTTCAGGTATTCTCCCCACATATCTCCGAGCAACTTTTGAGTTTGCTGGCGATTTTCGGGACTCATTTTTGTGAGCAAAAACGGCTCAACGGCTGACTTGTATTTGCCGACGCGAGTCACTTGCACTCCGACGCCGTATTTTTCCAAAGCACCGGTGAAAAACATTCCCTGACTGCTAAAACCGTTGATTTCCAAAGCGCCGTAAGGATTGACGGCAATTGTATTAGCAACGGAACCGAGGTAATAATCTCGCTCATTCCAGTCCATCTGGTAAGCAAAAATGGGTTTTTTGGCATCTCGGAAACGCTGCAAGGCCGATCGAACTTCTTTGAGATTGGCAAACCCGGTGCTGCTCGAATCCGAGCTGCCTTCGAGATAAAGGCCAACTATTTTCGGGTCTTTTTTCGCATATTCGATCGTGTCTAAAACAGTCCGCAACGTTACTGTATCGCCGGAATCTTCCGAAAGCACTTCTTCAATCGCCGCGCCAGTGCTACGGCTCGGTTTGCTGTCGGTGATATTTGAAGAAAGGTCTAATACCAATACAGACTTATCTTTAACTTGCGGGCCTGAATCTTTAGACGACGATGCCGCCACAGCAATTAGCAGTACCAGTCCCCCCAATCCGATGCTGCCCAGCAGCAACATTCCTAGGAAGGTTCCCAGTAAACTTGCACAGGTATATTTTAGGAAATCTTTCATTAGATAATTGGTAATTAGTTATTAGTCAATAGTCAGTAGTCATTAGTTAGAGTATATCCGGTGAGAGTAGAATGATACCGAGACGAGCGTCCCGCTCGCACTGCAATCGGAATGATATTTTTCCGATGCCAGCGGAAACGATATTATGGGTAATTCCTGCAACTAGGATTTAGCAATTATCCTCTGTCATAGTTATTAGCTAATGACTTTTGACTGCTGACTAATGACTTTTGACTGCTGACTCACTTTTATCTTAACCTTTCCAAAACCCCAGATTGTTTTAGCTCATCCAAATTACCGCAGCCCGTACAGAACATCACGGTGGCGATTTCTGCAATTAAAGCCTCAGCTAGAAGGGCTGCGGCTGATTCCGATT
Organism: Microcoleus sp. Pol17C6; assembly: GCF_036701145.1. Taxonomy (NCBI): domain Bacteria; kingdom Bacillati; phylum Cyanobacteriota; class Cyanophyceae; order Oscillatoriales; family Microcoleaceae; genus Microcoleus; species Microcoleus sp. Pol17C6. Next base: position 62,791 of record NZ_JAUBQH010000016.1, on the reverse strand, counting down.
CCGCAGCAGCTTGTAGAAACGGCCGCGCCAGTCCCGCAATATCCGCGCCCAGGGCGATAGCCTTCGCTGCATCCAACCCATTCTGCAATCCTCCCGAGGCAATCAGGGGAACATCCGGCGCTACGGCGCGGGTGCTGACAATGCACTCGGCTGTCGGTATTCCCCAGTCGGCAAAGGTTGCGCCCAACCTGCGCTGCTTACCATCTTTAGCTCGCTCTCCTTCTATTTTGGCCCAAGAAGTGCCTCCGGCTCCGGCAATGTCGATCGCACCTACCCCAGCGGCGAGCAATTTCTTTGCCATCTTTCCTGAAATACCGTTGCCGACTTCTTTAGCAATAACTGGTACTGGTAATTTAGCGCACAATTTGGCAATTTTATCTAGCAGTCCTTTAAAGTTAGTATCGCCTTCGGTTTGAACGCACTCTTGCAGCGGATTGAGGTGCAAAATTAGGGCATCTGCTTCTAGAATATCAATAATTTTTTGGCACTCTTCCAAACCGTAATTGTAGTTTAATTGAACCGCTCCGATATTGGCAAATAGCAGAATATCTGGAGCGCGACGACGGACGGCAAATGTAGGAGCGAGTTGAGGATTTTCTACGACGATTCGCTGGGAACCGACTCCCATTGCTAGTTTGTATTCTTGAGCGACATCGGCGAGGCGATAATTGATTGTCTGGGCTAATTCTGTGCCACCGGTCATCGAGGAAATTAGCAGGGGAACGGCTAGTTTTTTGCCGAGAAATGTTGAGGTTAAATCGATTTGGGTGCGATCGAGTTCTGGCAAACAGCAGTGTTCAAAACGGTAGCGTTCGAGGCCGCTGGTAGTTTCGCGAAATTGTACGTCTTCTTCGAGGCAAATCCGCAGGTGGTCTGCTTTGCGAGTTTCGGTTTGCGAGGGGGAGGTTAGCGGCAAGTTCACAGTTGCTATTTGGGGAAAGAGTTGTGATTTGGGAATATAGCAATTTTATTTCATTTTTGAATTTTTTAATGAACCGCAGAGAGCACAGAGGGCGCAGAGGAGAAGAAAAGAGAGATGTTCGCAAATGCTGCAAGGGTTGCTGTATTATCCAGGAACAGTCAGCGGCATTCCGTTATCTGAAGGTTTTAATTTTAGTAAAAAAGGAACTGCTTTTTGCACCCAGGCTTTGGCTGATGTGTAATTGGCCGCATCTTCGCCGAAACAAATGTCCAGCATATCTGTGTGAATTATCCCCGGATTTACAGGAACTGCTGCCATACCTGCGGGCAATTCTTGAGCGAGCGATCGCGTAAGTCCTTCTATTGCCCACTTGGAAGCGCAATAGGGCGCGACTTCCGGCGAAGTTGACCTTCCCCAACCCGAACTAAAGTTGGCAATTATGCCGCTTTTTCGAGCAATCATTGCCGGGACAAAGTGACGAATTACATTAGCCGTACCTTTAATATTAACATCAATTACCTGGGAAAATTCTTCGTTACTGACATTCCAAAGAGGCGCGAGATGATTAGCTACACCTGCATTATTAATTAGCAAATCTGGTGGCTCATTTTTTGCCAGGATTTCTGTTGCCCAAGCTTTTATTTGCTCGTCGTTGGTGACATCCAAACAAGTAAAATGATGGGGCGCACTATGTTTTTTGTTGAGTTTTTCCACCGCTTCGGAAGAACGGGCGCATCCCCAAACTGTATGTCCCAATTCAATAAACTTTTCGGTCATGGCAAGACCGAGACCGCGACTGACTCCGGTAATTACAATTAATTTGGTCATAGATTTGCTGAATTTTGACATTAAGTAATACAATACATATTGACTGGTGAATTGACAAATCGATCGCAGGAGAAAGCATGAAAGTAAAAGCAGCAGTTGCTCGCAGTGCCGGCCAACCTTTGAGCATTGAAACGGTGGATCTGGATGGGCCGAGGGCTGGAGAGGTGCTGGTGGAAATTAAAGCCACGGGTGTTTGTCACACTGATGCTTACACTCTTTCGGGTGCCGATCCAGAAGGCTTGTTTCCGGCTATTTTAGGCCACGAGGGAGCCGGGATTGTCGCAGAAGTTGGGCCGGGAGTAACGAGTGTCAAAGTGGGCGATCGGGTAATTCCTCTCTACATTCCTGAATGCCGCAACTGCGAATATTGTTTGAGCAAAAAAACCAATCTCTGTCAAGCAATTCGCGTGACTCAAGGCCAGGGAGTGATGCCCGACGGCACGAGCAGGTTTTCCATAGACGGGCAGAAACTTTACCATTACATGGGAACTTCTACGTTCGCTAATTATACAGTATTGCCGGAAATTGCAGTAGCAAAAATTCGCGAAGATGCTCCTTTTGATAAAGTTTGTTTGATCGGCTGCGGCGTAACAACTGGCATCGGCGCTGTCATCAATACGGCGAAAGTAGAACCGGGTTCTAATGTGGTAGTTTTCGGTTTAGGCGGCGTGGGTTTGAATGTAATTCAAGCGGCTCGCATGGTGGGAGCTAACATGATTGTCGGCGTAGACTTGAATCCCGACAAGCGAGAGATGGCGGAAAAATTCGGCATGACTCACTTTGTCAATCCCCGCGAAGTGGAAGGCGATTTAGTGCCTTATTTAGTAGATTTAACCAAAGGCGGAGCTGATTACAGTTTTGAATGTATCGGCAACATTAATGTGATGCGTCAAGCTTTGGAATGCTGCCACAAAGGTTGGGGTGTGAGCGTAATTGTTGGGGTAGCCGGAGCCGGTCAAGAAATTAGTACCCGCCCGTTTCAGCTAGTAACTGGCAGGGTTTGGAAAGGGACGGCTTTTGGCGGGGCGAAAGGCAGAACTGATGTTCCTAAGATTGTTGATTGGTACATGGACGGTAAAATTGATATTGATAGTCTGGTAACTCAGGTAATGCCGATCGACAAGATCAATGAAGCTTTTGATTTAATGCACAAAGGCGAAGTAATTCGCACAGTGTTGACATTTTGAGTTTGAGAAGGAAGAAGTTCGGCAACGGATTTTGTAACGGATGTAACGGATAGAACAAAGCTTAATCCCCAATTCCCAATTCGCAATCCCCAATTCCCAATTATGCTCTCTGAATCCCTAAAACTGCACAAAGAATATAAAAGTTTCGGTGGCAAACTCGGCTTTTATAGCCATCAATCCTCAAGCTGCAACAGCGAGATGAAATTCGCTGTTTATCAGCCGCCGCAAGCTTTATCTCACCCCGTACCAGTTTTGTATTTTCTATCAGGTTTAACCTGCACAGAAGAGAACTTTATGGCAAAAGCGGGGGCGCAACAATTTGCGGCAAAATACGGGTTAATGTTGGTTGCCCCCGACACTAGCCCACGCAATACTGGCATCCCCGGCGAAGATAACGATTGGGATTTAGGAAGTGGTGCGGGTTTTTATGTGGATGCGACAGCCACACCTTGGAATTCTCACTATCGGATGTACAGTTATGTGGTTGATGAATTGCCCAATTTAATCGCCGAAAATTTTCCAGCGATACCCGAAAAACAGGGAATTTTCGGTCATTCGATGGGCGGACACGGGGCTTTAATTTGCGGTTTGAAAAATGGCTCTCGCTATCTTTCAGTTTCCGCTTTTGCACCTATTTCCGCGCCAATGCGCTGCCCTTGGGGACAAAAAATATTTGGACACTACCTCGGTGGCAACAAAGATATGTGGAAGGCTTGGGATGCTAGCGAATTGGTGCTTGAGGCGAAATACAACCGCCCGATTCTGATTGACTGCGGCACTGCTGATTCGTATCTGGCTGACGGGCAGTTGTTGCCGGAAGTGTTCGCGGAGGCTTGTGCAAAAGCGGGACAGCCACTAACTTTAAGGATGCAAGAAGGTTACGATCATAGCTATTATTTTATAGCTACTTTTATGGAGGATCACATTCGCCATCACGCGGATGTTTTGTGCGGGTAGTTCCTAGCAGGAAGCAGGCAAGATGCCTGCTCCACAACAACTGGTTCTTAGGCTCTGCCTGGGAACCGATATCCAGAGGCTCTGCCTCGCATGGCTGCCATGGAATGTGGAGGCAAAGCCTCCTGATCTGCGTTACCAGGCAGAGCCTGGTAACGAGTGAACTCGCTTCTACGCTCGCAGGTATTTTCGGTTAATTAAGATTAATCGGAAATACCCAGTCTTTGTACTTGCTGTCGCGATTTTCGATAATCGCGGTGAGTTTGTCCAAAATCTTTTCGGTGATGGGTCTATTTTGGGGCAATTGATAGTTTTCTACTCGGTTAATAGGCGTAATTTTGGCGGCGGTTCCGCAGAGGAAAATCTCGTCTGCAATCAACAGTTCTGATTTATCAACTGGTCTTTCTGTTATTTCAATTCCTAAGTCTCTAGCGATAGTTATAACGCTGTCTCTGGTAATTCCTTCGAGAATATCTTGCTCGAAACCTGGAGTAACTAATTTACCGTTTCTGGCGACAAATATGTTCATCCCTGAAGCTTCGCTGACTTTTCCCTGAGTATTCATCATAATAGCTTCGTCGAAGCCTGATTGTACTGCTTCTGTTTTAGCTAATGCTGAGGTGATGTAAGCACCGCTAATTTTACCTCTTAAGGGCAAACTGCGGTCTTCTTGGCGGTACCAAGAGCTAATTCTACAGTTGACTCCTTCTTTGGGCAAATAGTCTGAAAGTTCTAATCCGTAGACAAAAAAGTCGGTTTCTACGTTGTGCAGTCGCGGGGCAATTCCTAAACTGGATGTGTAGATAAAAGGGCGGATATAAAATGATTTTGTGGGTTGGTTTTTCTGGACAAAATCAATGATTATTTGTTGGATTTTGCTGGCTGGTAAATCGCAGTGAAGGAAGCTGGCACTTTGACTTAATCTTTGACAGTGGCGGTCTAATCTAAATAGCAATATTCGATCGGCATTTTGGGGGTCGGGAATTCCCCGCAACCCGCCTAAGACTCCGGTTCCGTAGTGCAGTGCGTGGGTGGCTATGGAAATTTTGGCGTCGGTAAAGGGGAGAAATTGGTTTTGAAAGTAGGCAATTGGTAGAAAACTATCCATGATTCAAGCTGGCGATGAGTTTGGCAGTCCGCTAGGAAAGCTGAATTTGGTTATATTACCATAAGTTATACCATTTGAGATTTGAGATTGAGAATGGCTGATTTGATAAGGGTTTGAAGCTTGCTTACAGTTGGATTTTTTTTAGACTGGTATTATTCTTTTGTTGTTATAGCGATTGATAAAATAATATCAAAAGCCGTCTATTAGGTTGATAATTGTTTGGGGAAAGAGTGCGATCCTCTTCGAGGGCTTCGCTAACGACTACAAACAAAAATCCATCAAGGGGCAACTATGGCACGTAAATGTTTCATCATCGAAATGGGGATGGGGGTAGACCAGCACGGGCAGGAACCGACTGTAGCCTGTGCCAGGGCTGTACGGAATGCGATCGCCCACAATGCTTTGCTGGGGGTCTGGGAAGTGGCGGGTTTGACTGACCCGAATCAGATGATTGTTGAGGTTAAGGTGGCTGTTCCTTACCCGGAACAAGTGCGGGAACAGGAGGTGTTGGCGGTGCTGCCTTTTGGCAGCAAAACTCTGATTGTGGAGCAAGGAGGCATGATTGTGCCAGGAAGGGCGATCGCCTCTCTGAATGATAAAAATGATGAAATGCTAATCGCTGTGGCGGCTGTGAGTGTTTTTGTGGAAACTGAGGGCTAATTAATTTTGTGTAGTTTGAATAAATCGCCCGATCGCACTTGCTTGTTTCCGCGATCGGGCGATCGAACGCCTGTCTGTTAAAAAATGATTAATTTAGACTAAGTTGTAGCGTGTGTCAGAGATATGGCATGAAATATCGTAGAAAATCTGAGGCTTTAAGGCACCCTATAACTTAGTCTGTTCAACGGTAAGGTTTATTTGCGCCTACCTAGTTAATTTTGAAGTTTTAATGGATAATTTTTAAGTGTTCAGACGACCAGGTATGTAAGCAATCCAGCAAAACCCTACGATTAATAACAGCCACGTCGCTGTAATATTGCTGCCCAACAACCTGCGGAGAAAATCTTCCATTGTTCTCAAAAATTATAGAGTTTAAAAGAATCTATTGCTGTTCCCTCTCTGCTCGGCAAAGATAGAGTGCGATTGGCTTTTAGGCGATCGCACTCTACCTCCTGTACCTCCTATTGGGGCTGGCTGGTATCTGCCAACATTTGGTTAACCATTTGCAAGTGCGCCTGAAGGTTCGGCAACTTCTGGGTGGCCCAAGCCTTCAAGTCGGCATCTTGTCCCTGTTGAGATTGAGCCTGAAACAGAGAAATAGCCTGATTGTGGCTCTCGATCATAGCCTGCTTGTAAGCAGTGTCAAAACTTCTACCGGAGAGTCCCGAAAGTCGCTCCATCAAAGCTGTGTTCTGGCTGCTCATTTCGGTTGGCAGTTTTACGCCTTTTTGCGTTGCTACCTGCATCAGTTCTTGATTAGCCTGGGTGTGTTCGTCAACCATTTCTTGCCCGTATTGTTTCACACTAGCACTAGAACCGCGCTGCACTGCCAATCTGCCGAGTTCCACTTCGAGCATACCAAGTTGACCTGCTTGCATGACAAAGTTTCTGTCTTGGCTGCTGAGAGAATTAGGCGAAGTTTCGCCACCTGTTGGAGTGTTGGGAGAACGGCTGGGAGTGTTGTTGATGGGGCTATTTGGAGAACGGCCGGGAGTGTTGTTGCTGGGGGTAGTTGGAGTGTTGGGAGAACGGCCGGGAGTGTTGTTGGTGGGGGTATTTGGAGTGTTGGGAGAACCGCCAGGATTGTTGTTGTTAGGATCTGTAACAGAAGGTCCCGGAGAATTAGGATCGTTTAAGTCGCTATCAGCAAGCTCAAAAACTCGATCGCCCGACTGGTTGAAGCCGTGAGTCTGGCGGTTTAATTCTGCGAATCCCGGCACAGCTATCAAGGAACTAACGCCGGCAATTCCGGCAACTGTTACCAATTTTTTGAACAAACTTTTGCGATTGAGTGAAGTCATGAATTTCTAAGCCTCTAAGTTGTTTTCAAAAGTACATGAAGCGAAGCTATCCCCTAGGGAATCGCCCGAAACTACCGATGGGATGGTGTACTGCCTTTCCGAAACAAGTTGATCAAACCAAAGGCGCCCAAGGCACCCAGCCACCCGAAATTGTTGGGGCTATCGCGCCGAGCACTCAAAACTCCAGAATTAGTATCAGCCGGCGTCGATGTGGTATCGGTTGTACCGGTTGTACCCGTTGTGCCCGTGCCTGTCGTACCGGTTGTACCCGTTGTGCCGGTGCCTGTTGTACCGGTTGTACCCGTTGTGCCCGTGCCCGTCGTATCGGTTGTACCGCTTGTACCCGTGCCAGTCGTACCAGTTGTACCCGTTGTACCCGTTGTACCCGTTGTACCCGTGCCAGTCGTACCGCTTGTACCGCTTGTACCGCTTGTGCCGGTGCCAGTGGTATCGGTTGTACCGCTTGTACCCGTGCCAGTGGTATCGGTTGTACCGCTTGTACCCGTGCCAGTCGTACCCGTTGTACCGCTTGTACCCGTTGTATCGGTGCCAGTCGTACCGCTTGTACCGGTTGTATCGGTGCCACTCGTACCCGTTGTACCGCTTGTACCCGTTGTATCGGTGCCAGTCGTACCAGTTGTACCCGTTGTACCCGTTGTATCGGTGCCAGTCGTACCAGTTGTACCCGTTGTACCGGTTGTATCGGTGCCAGTCGTACCGCTTGTACCCGTTGTGCCCGTGCCAGTCGTACCGCTTGTACCCGTTGTACCCGTGCCAGTCGTACCGCTTGTACCGCTGGTACCGCTTGTACCGATGCCACTCGTACCGCTTGTACCGGTTGTATCCGTGCCAGTCGTACCGGTTGTACCGCTTGTACCCGTGCCAGTTGTACCGGTGCTTGTACCGCTTGTACCGCTTGTACCTGTGCCAGAACCGCCACCAGCACCGCCGCCAGCACCGCCCGACTGGGCTGAAGCAGGCACTGCTAAGGAAACCGTTGCTAAACCTAAAGTACAAGCGCTTGCTAAAACAACTTTCAACAATTTAGAAGATTTCATGGTAATGCTTGCTTTTGCATAGAGTGCTGCGATCGCTTGTGATGCCAAAACCGCAGGGTCAAATTGACAGCGTAACGTGCAAATTTTCTAACCTTCGCTGCGGAATAATGAAGGTAAGGGAACATATTTAGTCCCGTTTCCTGGATTGTTTCCCACGGAAAAATTAGACCGCCGCGTTAACAGTTTATAAGCTATTAGGTATCGTTCAAGTTCGCCATTCATCTTTAGGAATATTTGACAAAATGGCTTTTTATTTCAGGTGGTGGATGAAATTTGATTGAGCGGCCGACTAGCTCAATCAAAATTTGTGTACGGGGGATAAAAAGCGGGTTGATCTGAAAAATTTTGGGTTGAGTAACGAGACATATACGCATCAACCGGGTTTCTGAGACAAGCGGGCGGTTGTTCCTATAAATTTTCTCCGGTGGCTGGTGCTTTGAGAGAGAAATTATTGATTTTCTCACCGTCAATTTTGGGTTGGGCCTACGCCATAGGAGTTAGTTTTAAAATTTTTTGAGCGCTATTTTTCCTTAACTTGCTGCTGGCAATTTGGGCGCTGACAGAATACCGCTCAAACTTTCCCCGAAACTAAATTATCTCAAAACGCCCGATCGACCGTTTTGATTCGCCAAAACACCTGCGACGGCGCAACAGCAGGGCTTTGGACTGGATTTTGACTAGCCTAAAATAGGAAGGCGAACTGAGGGCTATCCAAGTCGAACCCGCACGAGATTACATTAACCAGCGGCGGCGCACTCGTCAGAATTGCTTGAGAGTGCGATCGGCTAAACTCTGATATAGTAAAGCCCACACTATGCCAGATAGCGCTTATTTTCTAACACATTTCACAAGCAGATATCAAGTATGCTGTATCGAATTATTGCCAGAATTGGCTATCTAATGTTCATCGCTTTTTCTAAATTCGCAAGTGAAAAAGCCGAAATCATATTAATGACTGTTTCAGAAAAGAAATTACCCAAACACGGCTGAACCAGCAACGGCAACTCAATTCTATAAGCAGTTCAAAAAAAATAATATTACATCTGTCGTCGGTATGAAAAAAAATGTGGTTTAAAACTGGCTTTTAGAGAGAGGAAAGGAGTGGGTTCTAGTATATAAGATTTAATTTGTGTTTAATAATTAGAGGTCATTATGCCAGAACAACAATTTGATACCTTACCTTCAGAAGCACAAGAACTCCCCCAAGGAGCGAAACAAATTTTTCAGGCCGCTTTTAAGAGCGCTAGTGAAGATGGAATGAGCGCCGATGGTGCTGCTAGCGTTGCTTGGAACAGCGTAAAATCTGAATACGTTCAAGGCGAAGGTGGTACGTGGCATCACAAGGGCGACGATACTAACCAAACCCGCAAATCTGTACAGTCTGGTGGCAATTAGTTATCAGCCATCAGTAATATCGTGTCCGCTAACATAACCCCTATCCGTTGTTTAGTGAGGGCTTCATTCCTCAAATTTTGAGGAGAAGGAAGAATCCTCACTATCAACCAATTGCAGTGACGTTATTCTAGCGGGCATGAGATCATCAGTCATTAGCAATGTACTCATCACTTTTGGTTAATGCTTTACCTTGATACCTGTGGGAATCGCGGTGGTACAGAAGTTAACGCAGTTTGTTAACCGGCTGGGCCATATCCCATTGCAATTCGGCTAAAACGAGCAAGCTAAATACCATTACGGTTCCCGTAAATAGGAAAGACCAACTGCCCGTGAAAGGCAAAATTAAAATCCCCAACAGGTGAAGTAAACTTGCAGCTAAAAGCGCGCGCGATCGCACTGCAAATCCCGTCCCCAAATACCCAATTCCGCTCATTCCCAACCACAGGGGACAGAGATTCGCCAACACTTTTCCCCAACTGAGAAAAATTGCTAAATCGGTTAGCAGCAATCCTAATAACATTAGTATTACCCAACCGTAAAGCACCCAAATCAGGCGTTCTATTTTGACCCAAGAGTATGTCATGCTTACCATTGCGGCTGTACCTACGAGGCTAAGCGCTGACCACAAACCTGCTTGCAGCATCCAACTCACAGAAAAAAATTGTGCTGTCCCGAATATGGGTATCAACAGCAAGCTCCACAGCAAGCAAGTTCGATCGAGACAAGTATAAAATTGCGAATAAAATCGATCTTTGCCAAGGGGAAACTGAACCTGCCACAGCCCTTCTAACTCCTGAACCTCGATGTTAAGCTGTTTCCGGCGCAGAGGCGGAACTGAATAATTAAAAAAGGTCATATCTGACACTATTAAAATTTACAATTATTAGCTTAGGTACTATCTCACCAGCAATCGCTCTAATTGCAATCTGTCAATCGGATTAATCTAGTTAATTGGATAATCTGCCGGCAGTAATAGTTATTAGATCGCACCAGATAACACAGGAAGAGATAGATTGCACAAGTTGATAAAATAGCTCTTGCGACAGATGGCTGGAATATTACTTATTCGATACTTTGAAAATAGTCAACTTTGTTACAGAATTTATGCTCACTTCATCCCATCCTCTGAAACAGGTATTCCACTGCCCGGAAGAATCGGATTTTTACGCGCACTGCTTGGAAAGTTTAGTGTTAAATGCTAGTGACAATTCTCGACTTATCGTAGAGTTTGGTTCAGGAGAGGGAAGTCCAGTTATTAAGTCTTTGTTGAGAAGTGATTTTGATGGGACAATACAGGGATTTGAGCTAAATAATGTAGCTTGGAAAATTGCTCAGTCTCAAATTAAGGAATATCAACTGAGCGAAAAATATACGGTCAACAATTGCTCTTTTTTTGATTCGCCTTTATACGAGTCGGCGGATTGTGTCATCTCAAATCCGCCTTACTTGCCGGCGGTGGATGATAAGATTTACCAGCCGCTGTTGCACGGTGGGAGTGATGGTTCGACAATTGCTAAGAAACTTTTATCTTTGGGCTGCGATGAAGTTTTGCTGATGGTTTCTAGCTATTCTAATCCTGTGGGTTTGATCGATTATGCCTTGGATCGAGGCTACTCGGTTGCGAATTTTGAAATTGCACCTTTAACTTTTGGCTATTATAGTTCGGAACCCAAAGTGAAAAGCGCGATCGCCACTCTCAGAGAACAGGGAATGGCTTTTTATTCGGAAAACATCTATCTGTTGGCTGGAGTTTTGTTTAAGAAGCACCAAAAGTCGCAAAGAGATTTGTCGATCGAGCTAATTCAGTTAATGACAGCATTTTAAAATACAGCGCTGGTAGCGTGCCTCTGAGATGTTGCACCATTGTCAGCAACAGGCAAGATGCCTGTTCCACAAGAAATAAACTCTTTGTGGAACAGGCATCTTGCCTGTTCCTCAAAAGCTTATTGAGAACGGTGCAAGATCTAGGGTGCATCAGTCTCTGACCCACCCTACGATATAGCTGTTAATTGTGTTCTGTGGCTTGGATCGATCGCACCACAGCAGCGCCAGCCCGATCGCCGATCGACTTCTCCTGATCGTACCCCAACACCAGCTCCCAAGCGTCCTGCGGGTATCTATCAACCAGCGGGATCGCCACTTCATCCAACATCCAGCGCCCGTGACGCTCGTCTTCTTTGATGTGCAGTTCCCAATAACCCATCGCAGCGTGCGAGAGGCCTAGACGCTGGGCGGCGGCTAGATAATTGCGGTAAGCGACGGGCCCGGCCACCTCAAAATAAGTTAGTCCGCCGTTGTAGCGCAGAAAATGGCGCTTGCGTTCCGTCAGCAGAAAGTTGTGATTAATGCTTGCGAGCACTTGCCAAGGCACTAAATCGAAGTACGCTTCCGGTTCTGTACTCATCCCGAATTCAGACAGCATTTGAGCAAAAAAGGTCGAGTGCTTGCGGGGGAGGCGACCGCCGCCGTATTCTTCGATCAGCACTCGCGTAAGGGTGCACTGAATTTCGTTGCCGGCACCGCCGAGGATGCGAGAAAGGCGGCTGGCTTCAACTAAACCGTCGAAGGACGCGATCGCCAGCAGGTGTTTGTATCCCTCTTCAGTCATCTGTTCCCGCTGGTAGCGATCGAGCTCAGTTAGCGGAGGATCGACATCGGCGGCGGCGCGATCGCGCAGGGCTTGCTTGACATCCGGCAATTTTTGCAGCGCTGCAACGTCGATTTGTGCGAGTTCCCACTGCTGCCAAGGTTCTTCAATGCGATCGCGCACGGAACGCAAATAGTGCGATCGTTCGTTATTGTAGCGGCGCAAATCGTCGTACCAAAACAAGTTGAGGCGGTTGATACGGTAAAGTACGCGCTGCAAGAAGCGGTGAGCGGCCTCATCGCCCGGTTGCTGTTGGTAAGCTGCTTGAATTGCATAGGCGATCGCGCTTTCAAAATCGCTGACAAGTAACGGTTTTGTCGCCACCGTCTTGTCTAAATCCTCGACTTCTAGCAAATTGACAAATTGGCGATCGGCTGCTTCGTAATTTGGGGGTGCGGGTTGCTTTTTGGGAAGACTCGGCGAGTCTATTTTGGGGAGTAAATCTGCCGTGTTTTGCATGGAATCAACTTATTATGACTTTGATTATTGTGCTGCCTGCCCAAACAGCCAACCGTTGCAGATTGCTGAGGATTCTGGCTAATTACTTTCAACATAGCGAATCAGTCAGCCGTATACACCCTTCCATTGATAGAGATTTGACAGAAATCAATTTAGTCACAACTGCCCCGATTCATTCCGAAAGCAGGGTGACTGACGGAGACTTTATCAAACTCCCCAAAGTAATTGGAGCTAATATCTGGGCATCTTTTTGAGCCGGCACTGCTTGCCGCCACGCTTTGATACCTCCTGAAAGGACAACAACATTCAGGCTAATATCCTTAATCTTATTAGTCTCATTTCCCGCAGATTCTTGGGAATACCGAGCGAGTTTTTCCAACTGTTTGTATGCTTTAACCGATCGCCCTCCTCTGGCACAATAAAGTACAATTAATGGCTGAGGTCGATCTGATTTAACCCTTGCTTTGACAATGGATTGCACCTGCTTGACACCGAACCCTAACTCAATATCAGTTAGGGGAACCAGCGGACTTTCACCGATGCGATCTTCCGCGTATTCTTCGGGCGATCGCACATCGATCAAAATCACTGGTTTCAACTTACCCTGCTGCAATTGAGCAACAGTTACTTGTTTCGTATTTAAACTGGCGATAAAAGTTAGGATGTCCATGTGATGAAATAGGGCAACTGCACCCACAGAAGCAACACTCGTCAAGCCAAAACCCATAATTGCCAGCAAAAGGCGAGAATAGCGATTAATACCTGGTTTTGCATTTTTATCTAGCATTTTTCATCATCCTTGAAAATGGATAGAACATTTGTCCGACATATCCAGCAGGTATAGAATCCGAGATTCCATATTTATGAGGCATTTTTTTTGCTGGCATATAGATAGTGCCAAATAGCAAATCTAACAGTGGCAACTGAACAGCAAAGTTTTTGTTGTTTATTCCGGGAATTTTACTGTGATGCCAGTGATGAAATTGTGGGGTTGCTACGAACCATTTTAAGATACCAAATTTTAATTTAATATTAGAATGAATTAAAAACGCGATCGCCGCCGAGTAAAGAGCATAAACCACTAAACTCTCCTTGGTAAATCCCAACCAGTAAAGAGGCATAATTTTGCAAATCTGAGTAAAGAGTTGCTCACAGGGATGCACCCGCACTGCTGCTAACCAATCCATGTGTTCAATGCTGTGATGGACTGCATGAAATTGCCAAAGCCAGGGTACTTCATGCAGTAGTCTGTGAGCGAAATAATATGCCATATCGGAAACGATAACTGCTTCTGCCAACTGCAACCATACAGGTTGAGAGGCTACTTTGCTTTGCAATTCCGGGTTGAGTAAATTAGTCATTAGCGACAAAATTACGGTCACAATAATAGCCCCGGATCTGCCAATAAAGTGACCTGTAAAAAAATATGTGGCATCGGTTGCCCATCCGAGACGGAATATCTTTTGCTTGTGCAAGGATAAGATTCTTTCGAGGGGAATGAAGATGGCCGCTAAGACGATGAAGCCTTTGACAATTTCAGGTAACATGAGATTCTGATTAATGTCGATATTTACTTAAATACGTCGCTACTACCAGCAGCGCAGACAGGATTACCATTCTGAAGGATAGGAGCAGACGGTTGGGTATTTCCAGGAGAATTTGCTGCACATAGAATGGATACAGTAGTCTTCTCTTTGTTAGCTGCTTGGGAAACAGGTACTAAAAATACAGCCCCGACATAGCTACGAAGATTATTGCTGCGGGCTACAGCATAACTAAACGCAGAATTTTTGGTAGATATGGTTGAATAGTTATAGTTGGTTGTCTGAGTTTTAATGCCGAGGCCTAGGGCATTAACGGAATTGGAAAATGCGCCCTCCTCGGCGTATATTGCTTGTTGACCTTTGTTCATTGAGCTAACATATTGTTTACCTTCTGATTGCTTCGCCTTGCCACCACAACCGACAAAAGAAGGGAGGGCGATCGCACCAACTATTATGCTGCCCAGAGGAAAGTAAATAAAAGTGATCCTCAGTAAGATTCCTACCCATGATTTACGTTTTTTGTCAGGGAGAATATTTTTTTCTGAAGATTCCGCTTTTTTATGGAGTGCATCGAGTTGAGGGTTTGTCTTAAGCTGCATGGTTGTTCTCGATACTGCTTGTTTGTTGAGTGCATCGAGTTGAGGATTTTTTTTAAGCTGCATGGTGGTTGTCCAAATGTGTTAGCAGAGTAGTTTTCAAGTGATTGACATACTCCCCACCGTAAACACATGGGGATTCTAGAGTCAAACAGCGAGTGCAGGCGTAGCTTGTCTAATATCGCCTAATCGAACAGTCGATGCCAAGAAATACAAGCAAGTTATTTTTAGCGTCGTTTTCATCCAGTCCATTGAGTGCGGTGGGGCTTGCAAACCTCGCCTACTGCGCCTTGCTTCTACTCTATTTTTATTAAATCACGTGGCTATTTGAGAACTTGAGTGAGTTCTCATCGACTTCTCATCGACTTTTCATTACTCCGTTCCCGGCAGAAAACTATCTACTTCTTTTCTCCCTCATTTCCCCCAAGGGGCAGGGCGGTTTCATTTTTCGTAGGGCGGTGCCTCCGTGTCCGTGCTCTATCGCTGCAATGCCAATGGATCGCGTCGCTGGGGAGGGGTAGGCACGGGGGCACTACCTTACTTTTCACGGCATCTCTGAAAGGTAGAGTAGGAGGTCATTCTAGGCAAAATGGGGTAGATGGTGATATCATCTGGTTAAAATCAAGTAAAGGCAGGCAAAAATGTTGAAGTGGTGGGAGAAAAATTTTGCAAGTTGTGAATTAGGAGATGAGAGATTAAACAATAGAGCCTATGCAATGGGCCAAGCCCTAAGCCAAGGGTTTGGGAAAGCATTGTCAGAAATATTCTCAAATGCAAACGAGCTAAAAAGAGCTTATGAGTTTTTGCCAACAGCAAAACAAAATTTGACAAAGTAATTAAACCTCACTGTCAAATGACCTGTGAAGCCGTGGAAGAATATGAAGTCGTATTATCCGTAGGAGATACCACCTTTCTAGATTATGGTAGCATTAAAGCCAAACGGGAAGGATATGGACCCACAGGCAACGGTGGCAACGGATTAATTTTACATAGTGCCTTGGCGCTCACCCCCGAACAAGGACAAGTAATGGGGCTGTTATGGCAAAAGCTCTGGAACCCTTGAGCGCAAAGAAAAGCCACCGCAGGATGAAACCGCAGCAGCCAAAAAACAACGACAGCTTTTCGTGCGAAAAGCTGCTCGTCAACGCCGATTTGAAGAAAAAGAGTCTTATCGATGGGTAGAAGCGATGACCGAAGTCGAGCATGAAGTCAGTAATAGTACCCGAATCATTCATGTTTTCGACAGAGAAGGAGATATTACCGAAGTGTTCGATTCTTCACGCCAACTGAAACATACAGGAGTATTAGTACGTGCAGCCCATGACCGTAGTCTAGACCTGAATAGCGAACGTCTGTGGAAAAAGTTGGAATCGCAACCAATCAAATTTGAGCAGGAAATCAAAGTACCAGAAACTGGTAAAAGTCAGGGAAGGATAGCTTCATTGGCAGTGCGCTTCTCTCAAGTTAAACTACGAGTTCCCTATCGCTTTGAGAATCGTGATTCATTACAAGTTTATGCTGTTTATGCAACTGAAATTAATTGCCCAGAAGGCGAAACAGCTTTAGAATGGATGCTTCTAACTACCGAAGTCGTAGAAGATATAGAAACTGCCCTCAAGATGCTGCGTTGGTATACTTACCGTTGGCGCGTGGAAGATTATCATAAAATCTTTAAGTCTGGCTGCAAGTGTGAGCGCTACAGACTTGCTGCTGAGGGTATGAAGCCCTTGTTAGGCTTTTTAAGTGTTTGTGCCGTCGAGCTTTTACAGATTACTTATCTACATCGTAATCAACCTGATTCTCCTGCGGTTGAAATTCTAAGTCCAGTACAAATTCAAGTTTTAAAGGCGAGATTCCCAAAATTTCCGCCTGTGTTAACGGTTGCCTGGGCAGTGGAATCGGTTGCTTATCTTGGAGGCTATCTTGAACATCGGCGTAAATCTCCAATTGGGATTCAAGTCCTCTGGCGAGGTTGGTCAAATTTACGTGATCTGTGCCAGGGCTGGCTTCTTGCTACAAATCATACTTAACGGGAAAAGTAAGGGGCACTACCCCTACAAAATCCTGGTTTTTCTGATAATGAAACTGCCCTAGGGGTGGGGGGGTTCTTCCTTCGTGTCCTTAGCATCTTCGCGGTTTAATAATTCCATATTATTTGCCATTTAGCCGATCGCCAAAATACTCCTGATACAACCGACATCTGGGAATGCAATGATTTCCATCCAATTTCACCAACCCCATACTATTTAACTTAAACCCCAATTCTGACCTCACTCTAACTGGCTGGGAAACACTCACAATCTCTCTCATCGCCTCCATTAATTCCGAATATTTCTCTAAATTCCATAAATGTCGCCGCAAATGATCGCTGTAAATTCCCGCTTCAGTTGCAGATTCTTTCACTAACCGATCTAAAGTCACATCTTGACGTGAAATATGATACATTCCTAGCCGCACTAAATAAGGATTTCCGCCCACTAACCCCATCAAGTCTCCAACTTCATTCCCACTCCAATTCAATCCGTGCCGCTTTGCCAAGTCTTGCACTTGCTGAGAATTAAACTCTGGCAATTCAATCGGTAAACCCACATTAAACGGCGATTTATTCACATCCAGCGGGATATAAACTTCCGTCGAATGCACCACAATCAAACGAAACTTTTTCCAAATATCGCGCCGTTTTGCTTCTTCATGCAAAGCTCGCAATAAGCCAAAAAAATCATCAGCAATTTCCGGGGATTCAAACAGGCGATCGCTCTCATCCAAGCCTAACGTCAGAGGTTTTGAGGATTCTGAAAGCAAATACTGTTCAAAATAAGCCTTGCAGCACTGATTGCTGCCAATCAAATCGGCTAATTCCCAACACTTGGGCAACTGCTCCAGCATTCCTAACTCTTGACCGATGCTAGCACAAAACCACTGCAAAAATGTGTCTGAATTAGCGAATATTTTCCTATTGGCTAGCTGAAAACTCAGCGCTACCGTGCGAGAACCTTGCTGTTCTGCGTGATGCAAAATCCTCGCCATCAAGGAAGTTTTGCCCATTTGTCTGGGTGCTTTTATGCGGATCAGCGCTCCCGGTTGGGCGATCGTCTCGTAACAGCGGGATTCGATCGGAGGGCGATCGATATAAAAACAAGAAGTGAGTTCAACTTGTCCTCCCGGCAATTCTGGCTGCGCTGCTGGCAGGGGTTGAATTATTAACTGTTTGGTGCTAGTAATTACTTTCCACTCTACAGCCAATTCATGGTCGGCAGTTAACGATGTGCGACCTTCTTTGATAATGGTTAAAATTTGTGATAATAACTTAAATGAGTCCCCAATACCGCCCCACAGCCAGGGCTGAATACCTTCTAAATAGCTCAGTAAATCAAAAGAAAGCGGTATATTTAATTCAACGAAAATCGGTAAAATTGCGGGTTTGTGAGCCGTTAAATTGTGCAATTCCTTGGCTAGCTGCACTTGTTCCAATACCATTTCGCTAGCGGCCGATTCTTCGGAAATCAGCAACAGCAAATAATCGCAACGCTTTAAATATGAGGCTGAGTCGCTGCTGTTGTTAATAAAAAAGACTTCGTGGCCTCCCGCACTCAAAGCTTGGTGTAACTGCTGGGGAAGGGTTTTGTGTGAGGTCGATCGGGCGTTGGCGTTAGCGAAGCGATCCGAAGGAAAGCCCTCGAAGACGATCGCCACTTTTGCCCTCACCAGCACTACCTCCTCTGGCTCTGAATTCGCGTCAAAATCGGCTATATCGCGCCATTCCTGGCCCAATCCGCGACAAATTTCGATGAAATTTGCATAATCCACAGGTTTGCCATTCAGAAAATGGCTGACAGTAGATTGCGCCATCCCTAAATCCTCAGCCAGGATTTTCTGACTGGGAAAGCCATTTCTCAGGAGACAGGATTTAACTGCGCGAATGCACTCTTCGCGCACCCTTAGCGATCGTGGCATTGCTTATCACAATCAAAACACTGAAACCATCATAAATGCCAACTGCCCCTTAAGTCGATGAAAAGTCGATGAAAAGTCGATGATTTTTCCAATAACTCAGTCGCCAACTCAAATAGCCACCTGATTAGATTAGAAATAACAAGGTTGAGCTACATCGCAACGAGGTAAAAGCATTGTGCATTCTATCCTAATTTGGTCGCTGGCCTCAGCCACTAATCAACCCGGTTTCGCCTTCACCCCGCCCCTATTCTGGCTGCTGCTGGGAGTTGTGCTTAGTGCGATCGAGCTATTAATCATCAAAACTCAGCCCCAGAAATACAGGTTTTACGTGCTAATGATGGGAGCTTCGGCTTTAATTGAATCCTTTATTTTGTGGAGAGGATCTATAGCATTTCAGTTTAGTTGGGCCAACATAATGTATGAAGATTTTGACTGGCAAATCTTCTACTGGATGGGGATAGCCCTCGCGCTGAGCATCTGGATTCGACCGATTTTTATTGTTCGCAAAAAGTTTGTGATTCCCGAAGCAACCGAAGCGACAACAATCTCCGAAATTTTTCCCGGAGAAACCGGAATGGTGATTTATGAAGGGGCTTCGTGGAAAGCTCGCAATGAAGATTCCCAAGGGGCGATCGCACCCCGACAAAAAGTTTATGTTTTGCGCCGCGAAGGAAACACGCTGATTGTTGTACCTGACAGATTAATTCACATCAACGGCTAAACCTTAGCCGCAACCTCAATTCCTCTTTAGTTCACAGCTTAAAATTACCAGGAGATTCACTATGTATCAGTATTTTTTGATGGTGTTGTTTGCAATCACCGGAGTATCCTTAGCCAGCAGCGTCAAAATCGTCCGTCAAGGAGATGAGGCTTTAGTTGAAATTTTCGGAAAGTACGATCGCAAGAAACTTGAACCTGGTTTGACTTTTTTGATTCCCTTTGTGGAAACAGTTGCCTATAAACAAACTCTGCGCGAGCAAATTTTAAACTTGCCACCGCAAGAATGCACGACGCGCGATCGCCTTGCCATTACCGTTGAATTTATTGTTTACTGGCGAATTATTGACTTAGAAAAAGCTTCCTACAAGGTGCAGAATCTCAAGGAAGCGATGTTAAATATGCTGATTCTTTCAATTCGGACTCACATTGCGACATTATCTCTGGAGGAACTTTACACGGCTCGCCATGAAATCAATAATGCTTTAGTAGAGGAGTTGGATACAGCGACAGATCCTTGGGGTGTGAAGTTTACGAGAGTGGAATTGCGCGATTTTGCGATCGGCAGTAAAGTGGTTCAGCCCACATCCATTGACCGGAAAGAAGTACAAAAGCTGCGAGCTTAGAGATTAGTATTTCCTCGTTTTCCTCGTTACCAGGATCTTCCTGGTAACGCAGTTCCAGAGGCTCGGTTTCGCCGAATTTAATTCGCCTTGTATATACCATTTAAGGAGACAACACCATGACTAAAAATCAAGAATCAATAGTTCGCAATGCAGCTTGTCGCGGTTGCGGATGCTTATTACTTATAACTGGTATTGGAGTAATTAATGGGATAGCTCTGCCATTTTATCTAAATAATACCAATAGAAGCAAGCAGTCGGAAGCAAAACAGTATGTTAGCTCAATGAACAAAGCTCAGCAAGCAGATTTTGCCGAAAAAAGTGTTTTTTCCAGTTCTGTTAATGCTTTGGAACTTGGGATAAAAACGGAGACAACAAATTACAAGTATTCAGTTCGCGCCACAAAGCAAACTGCTTTTAATTATGGAGTCTCCAAGCAACCACAACTTAAGAGTTATGTCGGCGGTGTCTTTCTAGTTCCTGTTAAAGAAGTTGAGCCAAATGCTGCTAAAGATGGAACAACAACAATATCCATATTCTGCCAAGCTGATTCTCCCGGTACAATTAAACCAGCGGAACCCACCTATGAAAATGGTAAAATTGCTTGTGGGAAAGGCACAACACAAGTGCCCAAATAATCTAACTATACGCAATATAATGACAGTCGATTACCAAGATTAAATCGGCCTTCAATTGAGATTTACCGGAGTAAAGTCTTTACTACAAACAGGGAGGATACAAAACTATGAGTCAACAAGATTCTAAATCAGCTAGCCTTTCACCTAATGGTTGCGGATGCTTATTGCTTTTAATGGGCATTGGAGCAATTGGTGCGATCGCTCTGCCATCATTTCTGGGTGGTTGCAAGGGATGTAAATACAAGAAAATGGAAGGGATACAGTATGTTAGATCAATGAGCCGAGGTCAGCAAGCCTATTTTGCCGAAAAAAATGCTTTTTCCAGTTCTGTTAAGGCTTTGGGAATTGGCATTAAAACAGAGACAAAATTTTTCAAGTATTCAATTCGCGCCACTAAGAAAGCTGCATTTAATTATGCAGTAGCAAAGGAAAACGAATTAAAAAGTTATGTCGGCGGTGTTTTTATTGTTCCGCCAAAAAACTTTGTTTCCAATGCTACTAAAGAGGAAATAACTACAACGCTCATATTCTGCGAAACTGATTTTCCCGGTAGCATTCAACCAGCGGAACCCACCTATGAAAATGGTAAAACTGCTTGCGGTAAAGGCACAAGACCAATGGTCTCACCAAACTAACTATACGCAATATAATGACAGTCGATTACAAGATTAAATCGGCTTTCAATTGAGATTTACCGGACTAAAGTCTTTACTACAAACAGGGAGGATACAAAACTATGAGCCAACAAGATTCTAAATCAGCTAGCATTTCACCTAATGGTTGCGGATGCTTATTGCTTTTAATGGGCATTGGAGTCATTGGCGCGATCGCTCTGCCATCATTTCTGGGTGATAGCGCGCATGATAAGTATATGACATCATATATGACATTTCAAGCACAACAGTATGTTAGCTCAGCGAACCGAGGTCAGCAAGCCTATTTTGCAGAAAAAAATGCTTTTTCCAGTTCTATTAAGGCTTTGGGAATTGGCATTGAAACAGAGACAACACATTTCAAGTATTCAATTCGATCCACTAAGAAAGCAGCATTTAATTATGCAGTAGCAAAGGGAAAAAAGTCAAAAAGTTATGTCGGTGGTGTTTTTCTGGTTCCTGCTAAAAAGTTTGAGCCAAATGCTGCTAAAGAGGAAAGAACTACAACGTCCATATTGTGCGAAGCTGATTCTCCCGGTATAATTAAACCAGCGGAACCCACCTATGAAAATGGGAAAATTGCTTGTGGTAAAGGCACAAAACAATGGTCCCAATAATTTAACTATACGCAAGATAATGACAGTAAATTACTAATATTAAATCGGCATTAAATTGAGATTTACAGGACTAAAATTTTTACTACAAACAGAGAGGATACAAAACTATGAGTCAACAAATTTCTCAATCAGCTATCATTGAATCTAATGGTTGTCGATGGTTAGTGAGTTTAATGGTGATGGGAGTATTAGCTTCGCTAGTTGTGCGACCCTTTCAGGTTAAGCTTAGGAACAACAAGCAATGGGAACCCAGAATGTATATTAGCTTAATCAACAAACGTCAGCAAGCCTATTTTGCCGAAAAAAGTGTTTTTAGCACTTCTGTTAAGGCTTTAGGAATTCGCATTATTGAAACCGAGACAAAAAATTACAAATATTCCCACCATACAACAAAAAAAGCAACATTTAATTATGGAGTCTCAAAGCATAAAGATATTAAAAGCTTTGTCGGTGGAGTTTTTGTAATTCCTGCTACAAAACTTGAGTTAAGTCCTTCTAAAAATAAAATAACGACCACATCTATATTGTGCCGATCTGATTCTCCTGGTACAATTAAACCACCAGAACCCACCAATCAAAATGGTAAGATTGCTTGTGCTACAGGCACCATAGAACTGAGACAAAGTTATCACTAGAGGCAATATAATGACAGTCGATTACCAATATCAAATCGGCGGCAGTCTCCCGCAAAATGCACCTACTTATGTAGTGCGACAAGCTGACTCTGAACTTTATCAAGCCCTCAAAGCCGGAGAGTTTTGTTACGTGCTCAACTCCCGACAAATGGGCAAATCCAGTTTGCTAGTGCGAACTGTACAAAAACTCTCCGCTGATGGCATTGCTTGTGCTACGATAGACCTTTCGGACATTGGCAACCAGCAAGTCTCTCTAGATAAGTGGTACGGCGGCGTCGCTTACAAGCTATTGTGCAGTTTCAACCTGTTTAACCCCGTCGAGTTTATGACTTGGTGGCGGGAGAGAGAGTTGATGCCGCCGGTGCAGCGCTTAGGAGAGTTAATTGAAGAGTTGCTGCTGGTCAAAATTTCTCAAAACCTGGTCATTTTTATTGATGAAATTGATAGCGTTCTGAGTTTCCAAGAACCGCTAGACGATTTTTTTGCATTAATTAGATGTTGCTACAATAAACGCGCTCACAATTCAGAATACCAGCGCATTACATTTGCTTTGCTGGGAGTAGCTACGCCATCGGATTTAATTAGCGATGCAACCCGCACGCCCTTTAATATCGGTTTACCTATTGAATTGCACGGTTTTAACTTACAGGAAGCTCTGCCTTTAGCCAAGGGATTTGAGGGAAAAGTAGACAATCCTCAAGAGGTTTTAAAAGAGATTTTGGACTGGACTGGAGGGCAGCCATTTCTGACTCAAAAGCTTTGCAAGCTGATTCTGCACCATGTAAAAAGCTTAGTTTCGGATTCAATTATATCAGATTCAAACGATGAAATCAAAACAGAAATTATTACTACAAATCAATTATTAATTAGCGAAATCGTGCAATCTCATATTATTGATAATTGGGAATCATCCGATGAACCGGTACACATCAAAACAATTCGCGATCGCCTTCTCAGAAGTCAGCACCGCGCCAGTAGGTTATTAGGGCTATATCAAAAAATCTTGCCACTTTCAGAACCCCCCGATTGTAGGGGCGATGCCCCCGTGCCCGCCCTGGTAGGAGGAATTTGGGCGGATGATACTCCCGAACAAACAGAATTGCGGCTGAGCGGATTAGTAGTAAAACGAGCCGGAAAATTAACCGTATCCAACCGCATTTACGCCGCTATATTCAGCCATGACTGGATAGAAAAAGCGCTCGGCGACTTGCGCCCCTATGCTGAATCCATAACAGCATGGATAGCTACAAATTGTCAAGACGAATCTCGCTTGTTGCGCGGTCAAGCACTGGAAGATGCCCGACAGTGGGCGGCAAATAAAAGCTTGAGCACCCAAGATTATCAATTTTTAGGTGCGAGTCAAGAAGCTGAGTTTGCCAAGTTCCGCTATCAAGAAAAACAGCATCAAGCTGAAATAGAACAACTGCGTCGCGAAAAAAAGTTACTAGAGGAACTAAGCGAAGCACAAAAGCAGAAAAAAGCGATTGCAGTTAAACTTTGGCGCGAGCAACAACTGAGAGTGCAAACAGTTACAGGAGCCGCAGTCCTATTAATATCAATCCTGATAGTAGCTTTTTGGGTAAAACCGTCCATCGAAGAAAGAAACAACAAAATTCTCACTCTCAGTTTGCTATCAGAAACGCTATTTGCTGCGGATAAAAAAGAGGAAGCTCTGCTAGAAAGCATCAGAGCTGTTACAGAAATGAAACGATCGCTCGGAGTCAGCTCAGATATTCAGATGCGAGTGGCGATCGCCCTCGAACAGGCAGTTTACAACTTTCGGGAACGCCGCCGCTTGCAGACTCAAGCCAGTACCCTTGCTTTCGCGAGTTTCAGTCCCGACAGTCAAACGATTGTGACTGCTACGGATGATAATTATATCAAACTTTGGCAAACTAATGGAACTTTGCAAGCAACATTAACAGGGCATACGGATAAAATTATTAGGGCTATCTTCAATCCTAGCAGTCAGATTATTGTCTCAGCAAGCGACGACCAAACTGTAAAAATTTGGCAAAAAAATGGCACATTGATCCACAATTTAAAAGGACATAGCGCTCAAATAACAAGCGTATCTTTGAGTCCCGATGGTAATATTATTGCTTCTGCCAGTGCCGATGGCACTGTTAAACTCTGGAAAATCAGCGGTGAAGAATTGTCAACTTTTCAAGTGGATCGAGGTTGGATAACCAGCTCGAGTTTTAGCCCAGACGGTCAGATAATTGCTGCGGCTGGTACTGATGGCACTGTTAAACTTTGGAGTTTGAGAAAGGTTACGGAAAAGTTGCAAAAACAGCAGTCAATCGAAGCCAGCACCGATATCAAATTGCTCCGAACTTTACAGATGGAAAGTGATAAAATTATGAGTGTTACTTTCAGTCCAGACGGAGCAATGCTGGCGGCTGCAAGTGCTGGGGGAACTGCGAGAATTTGGAGCAAAGACGGCACACCGCTAAGTATTTTAAAGCATACAAGTGGAGTGACAAATATCAGCTTTAGTCCAGACAGCCAAATTTTGCTATCTGCAAGCACAGACAAAATGCTGAGGCTGTGGAACATTGACGGTACGTTGCTCAAAACTTTAAAAGGTAACAAGGATGCTGTTTGGAGTGCGAGTTTTAGTCCAGACGGCAAAGCGATCGCTAGTGCTAGTGCTGACGGTACGGTGATGCTGTGGAATTTTAATCTTGACGATTTATTGCAGCAGGGTTGTAATGGAGTCCGCAATTATTTGCAGACAAATCCGATCGCAAATCAAAACAATCGCCACCTCTGCGACGGGATTGGAGATCAGTCGGAACTCACGCAAAAAAAACCGGGTTAAGAGTCAAAATGTTGAGTTTGGTAGCAAAGTATCTAGGCAGAAACTGGCTTTTTGACCGCCCCTGCGTCTAGGGCTGATATGGTTAAAATTGGTAGCAGCTAATAGGTAATAGGTCAGCCCGATCGGTGTATTCAACTCTAGAACAAAAGTACCAGCGCTTGCAAAAAGACTTAAGAAACGGAGTCATCTCCCTTGGGGGCATTGTATGCACGGGTACTCTCTGGTATTGGCAGATGGAAAAATGGCCTTTGCTAGATGCCGCTTACATGACAGTCTTTACCCTAGCAACTGTGGGCTACGGTGAACTTCACCCCCTCGGCCAACGCGGGCGAATGTTTACTATATGCCTGATTTTGATGGGCGTGATTGTGATAGGTTTCATCGTCAACCGCTTTACAGAAGCGCTGATTGAAGGATATTTTCAAGAAGGAGCAAGAATTAGGCAGCAGCGACGATTGGTAGATTCTTTGATCGGGCATTACATTCTCTGCGGTTTTGGGCGCACTGGCCGCCAAATTGCCTTGGAATTTCAGGCCGAATATATCTCTTTTGTGGTGATAGATTCGGCTGTGCAGTCGGTTGAGGCAGCTTTGGCGCTGGGGTACACGGCTGTCCAAGGAGACGCGACTCTGGACGAAACTTTGGTGAATGTGGGGATCGATCGCGCAATTTGCATAGTAGCAGCTTTGCCTTCGGATGCCGAGAATTTATATACTGTCATGTCGGCGAAAACTCTGAATCCGAAGGTACGGGCGATCGCCCGCGCCACTACAGAAGAAGCCGTAAAGAAGTTGCAGCGGGGCGGCGCCGATGCCGTAGTATCCCCCTACATTACCGGGGGAAAGCGGATGGCGGCGGCTGCTTTGCGGCCTCAAGTTATGGATTTTTTAGACGGTGTTTTGACGGGCACCGACAGTTCTTTTTACATGGAGGAATTTTTGGTCGATCCCAATAGTTGTGTCTACGTCGGGCAAACTTTGAGAAATGCCAAGTTGCGATCGCAGTCGGGGGCCTTGGTTTTAGCAGTGCGGCGCGCTGGCGGGACTTTGATTGTCGGGCCTACCGGAGAAACTGCGATCGAAGGAGGAGATATGCTGATTTGTTTGGGAACTGCTGAACAACTGCGAACTCTCAATCAAATCCTCAGTCCCCTGAGTTTTCGCCTCCCCCGGCCCCCGAACTAATACCAGGTCATGTTTCTAGTCAGGAATGCAAGTCCTCTCTCGATCAATGCTTCCCAGAAAAAATATTGACTGTTGACTGTTAACTGTTGACTGTTGACGGGCGGGTCGAAAAACTCAATGGTTGAGTGTTAAATGTTGACTCGATTTTATTATTCCGATGCAACCGGAAACGATATGAATTTAAAAAATTCACAATCTCCACCACACAAGGAATTAGGGCAAATAAAAATGCTCTCGGCAAAGTAGCCGAGAGCATTTTTGAGCAGTTAAACTGCGTTTTGATCACAGTTTGATCTCACTCATAGACTAAAGCGTAGACAAAAATCGCTGAAACCCAAAGCCGATGGTGGGATTTGAACCCACGACCGTTCGATTACGAATCGAATACTCTACCCCTGAGCTACATCGGCACAGACAATTTTGAATTATAGCACAACCTAAGCGAAAAAAGCAAGGAGTTGTAGAAGTTAATTCAAAACTCCACAACTCCTAGCTCACCAACAGTTAAACGGTCACTTCCGCGTCAGTTGAGCCGCCTCTGGCCCCGGAATAAACTAAACCCCGCTGCATATCGAGCGTCAGCATAGTTCCGTCGCGAATTACGCGCGTGGCATTCTTTACGCCCACCATCACCGGCACGCCCAAGCGCAAACCGATAATCGCGGCGTGAGAAGTCAAACTGTCCTCCTCCGTCACCACACCGGCTGCTTTCCGAATCATCTCGACAAAAGCGACGCTTGTGTGTTCGACTACCAAAATTTCTCCAGCGTGGAAATTGCCTACATCCGCAGCAGTGCGAGCAACCCTGGCCATGCCACTCACCGATCCCAAACCCACACCGGTGCCTTTGCCTAAAACTGCTGTCACTACTTCAACTTTGATCAAATCCGTCGATCCGGCAACCCCTTGCAGAGTACCGGCGGTCATCACCACTAAATCTCCGTCGGACACTAACTCTTTTTCCTGGGCGACAGTCATGGCAGAGTGAAATGTCTGGCCGGTGGAGGGCAAATCCAACACCAGCAAGGGTTTTACTCCCCATACCAATTGCAGTTGTCGGGCTACGTCTACGTGAGGAGTAACTGCCAAAATCGGAGTTTTGGGTCGGAACTTCGAGACATTTCGGGCTGTGGCGCCGGTTTTGGTCAGCGTCATGATGGCTGCGGCGTTCAACTGTTCGGAGATTTGGCTGACAGCTTGGCTGATGCCGTTGGGGATCGATCGACCAATATCTTCTACATTCCTAATATTCCGTTTAATTCCTTCCCTCTCCATCCGCACCGCAATTCTCGCCATCGTCGCCACCGCTTCGACGGGGAACTTGCCGACAGCAGTTTCATTGGACAGCATCACTGCATCAGTTCCGTCAAGAATCGCGTTGGCCACGTCGGAAATCTCGGCGCGGGTGGGACGGGGATTGTTGACCATGCTGTCGAGCATCTGGGTAGCGGTAATTACCGGAATGCCCAGGCGGTTGGAGGTAGCAATCAGGCGCTTTTGCAAAATCGGCACGTCTTCGGCGGGTAGTTCCACTCCCAAATCGCCGCGGGCGACCATCACGCCGTTGCAAAGCGTGAGAATTTCCTCCATTTGTTCGATCGCCTCGTGCTTTTCGATCTTGGCAATCACCGGTACTTGCTTGCCAGCACTGGCAATCAACTCTTTAATTTCGAGCACATCTTGGGGATTCCGCACAAAGCTCAGGGCTACCCAATCGACACCTTGGTCGAGGCCGAACATTAAATCTTTGCGGTCTTTATCAGTCAGCGCTTTAATTGACAGGTAAACTCCCGGAAAATTCACACCTTTGTTGTTGGAAAGCGGCCCGCCGACTACGACGCGGCAGTACAATTCCCGCGCCGCGCGGTCTACTTTTTCGACCAGCATTTCCACTTTGCCGTCGTCGAGCAGAATCACTGCTCCCTCTGGAACTTCGTCTGCTAGGGGGTCGTAGGTGACGGAAGAAATGAGTTCGGTGCCGGGAACCTGGCGGCTGGTGAGAATGAAAGGATCGCCGTTTTTGACGACTATAGAGCCTGTCTCAAAGCGCCCTAAACGAATTTTCGGGCCTTGGAGGTCTTGGAGGATGGCAACCGGCTGGTTCAGTTCAAAGGACGTTTGCCGGATTAAGCGAATGCTGCGCTGGTGGTCTTCTTCTGTTCCGTGGGAAAAGTTGAGTCGCAAAGTTGTGGCACCGGCTTCTATAAGCTGGCGCAGCACTTGTGGGTCAGAAGTTGCTGGGCCAATGGTGGCGACGATTTTAGTCCGGCGTAGGGCTTTTGGCAATTGCATCAGCGGTGTTCTGGGGAAGCAGGTGGATTTCTTGTTTAAATTTCGGCTAACGTTTCATCTTTGCACTACAAGCAATGACGCTAGTCTCAAGTCTTAAAAATTTTGATAGTGGTCAAAAAAGCAGGTATTGAACAATATATAGAATATCTGACTTTTTACCGATCGGTAATTTTTTCTTCGAGAGCGCTCTTTTTTGCAAATTTTTCCGCTCTCAGGCTTGACATAAATACAAACATACCCATTGATTTTGTTTCTTCTGCTGAGTTCTTGTGGCTACTCTAGCACTGGTATCCTTGTACAACAGCAATACTTTTTTGCTTGTGCAGACGCTAGTGTCTGGCGATCGGACAGAGTTCTTTCATAAAACTTTACTATTGTCCGGCTTGTATCTTATACTACGCAAGAGTGAAATATTAAGGAGTCTTAACAAAGATGTCGGAGGCAGGACGGCCGCTGACAGTGCCGAAAGAGTTTCTGAGTCCTCCCGGTGACTTTAATCCGACACTGCTGCTATTTTTGAGTGCAGTAGCGATTCTCGTGATTTCTAACTTGGGTTTCTGGTGTTGGGGATGGCCGCAGTGGTGCTGTTTTACGCTGAACGTGTTGGCTTTGCACATGGCTGGGACTGTGATTCACGATGCGTCTCATAATGCAGCCCATCGCGATCGCACGATCAATGCTATTTTGGGACACGGTAGCGCGCTGATGTTGGGTTTTGCTTTCCCGGTGTTTACGCGGGTACATATGCAGCATCACGCCCACGTTAATGACCCAGATAACGATCCAGACCATTATGTTTCGACCGGCGGGCCTTTGTGGTTGATTGCTGCGAGGTTTTTTTACCACGAGATTTTCTTTTTTAAGCGCAAACTGTGGCGGAAATACGAATTATTGGAATGGTTTCTCAGTCGTTTGTTTGTGATCGCGATCGTGTATATCTCGATTCAATACGGCCATTTAGATTACGTCCTGAATTTTTGGTTTTCTCCGGCTTTGGTGGTGGGGTTGGCCTTGGGGTTATTTTTTGATTATTTGCCGCACCGTCCGTTTCACGAGCGCGATCGTTGGAAAAATGCCAGAGTATATCCTAGTCCTATTCTAAATATCTTGATTTTGGGGCAGAATTATCATCTGATTCATCACTTGTGGCCTTCTATTCCTTGGTACAATTACAAGCCTGCTTATGAGGCTGTGAAGCCGCTGTTGGATGAGAAGGGTTCCCCTCAAAGTTTGGGAATATTGGAAGGGAAAAAGGACTTTTGGAGTTTTATATATGACATTTTTTTAGGGATTAGGCTGCATCACAAGAAAGCGTCTGATTGACAAAAAACCCGGTTTCTTTGAGAGGCCGGGGTTTTTTTTATAATAAAAGCTTTTGATCGTATATCCCCAGGGCAGGTTTTGTACTTTATCAAGTCCCGTAAAAAATAAACCCACCTGTAATGGTGAGTTAACTTTTAAATCAAGCCCAAAGTGAATCTATTATTTTTCCCCAGCCCCCATAACCGCTAAATTCCTATCAGGGCGCAAATTTTGAGCTCCCCGCAAATAAGGATGATAAATTTCAGTATGTGCCGGCCAATTGACGTGAATTAAAAACCGAATGCAGCGTTCCAAAGCACCTTCAACGTGCATTTGCTGTACGTCCAACAAAGGAACATTGCACCAGTGAGAACGTTCGCGGGCGATCGCGGCCGGAAACACAGCATCTAAATCGCGAGTAGCAGAAAACGTAGCACTAATAATTAATTCTGGATTTATATCATTTTTTGCTTCTAATTCATCTAACAATTCTCTCACCGCTTCTCGAATTGCTTCCACCGAATTCTCGCTGGCAGTTGTTGCCCCGCGAATCGCCCGCACTTGCCACTCCACGCAAATTTCCTCCATATTTTTGTTATTAGTCATTAGTCATTAGTCATTAGTCCTACTAAATTAGGCTTAAATACCCACTTTATTTCTTAGCCCCCGCTTGAGTGGAGTTCGTTTGTGTAGTTTGACCTCAAACTCGTAGGCGAAGCCAGCGCGAAGCGCTTATGACGGGCGAAGCACCACATTTGAGTTTGAGGTCAACAGATTTCAATCGCCCAATCATCCAGGGAGTAACTAATGACTACTGACTCCTGACCAATGACTAATTTATTTAATCACGGGCGATACATCCACAGCGGCAAACCGCTAGTAGAAAGCTCGAATTCCAGCAAATTATTGTAAGCTGAAAGCCCAGATATATCCAGACTACTCCCCAAGACGCGATTTAGGAAAGGTTTTTGTTTTTCTAGCGTGCAAGACTCGGTTTTTTCCGGGTCGAGGCCTGCGAGTTCGGCTGCAAGGCGACGAGCGTCCTCTTCTGTTCCCAGTCGATCAACCAAACCCAATTCTAAGGCTTGCTGACCGGTAAAAACCCGACCGTCGGCAAAACTTTTCACTTTCTCAACACCCAAGTTCCGGGCTTCGGCAACCGTTTCCACGAATTGCTGGTAGCTGGTGTCGATCAAGTCTTGCAGAATTTGCTGTTCAGGATCTGTCAATTCGCGATCGAATGCCAAGATATCTTTATATGGCCCCGATTTAATCACCTGAAAAGAAACGCCTACTTTTTCTAACAGCCGTTCTAAATTGTTGCCCCGGATAATCACGCCAATGCTGCCGGTAATTGTACCGGGATTGGCAACGATATGCTCGGCTCCCATGCCGATGTAAACTCCGCCAGAAGCTGAAATATTGCCAAAACTGGCAACAATTTTGACTTTTTCGCGCAAACGCTTGAGTGCGCTGTAAATTTCCTGGGAATCGCCGACAGTGCCGCCGGGGCTGTCTATCCGCAGCAGCAAGGCGGGAAATTTGCGTTCTTCAACGGTTTTGAGAGCTTCTAGGACTCGTTTGCGGGTTTCTCCGGCAATGGCTCCGGTGATTTCGATACGGGCTATTTGTTTGCGGTAGCGGGGCTTGAATGGCCAAATCATGGGCAGTGTACAGGCAATGTTACGAAATTTTGTAGCTAACTTCTTATAGTGTGCCTTATTCATCGGGGTAGATGTTGTGCCTGTGTTCGCAACAGGCAAGGTGCCTGTTGCACAAGAAAATTCTCGATTGTGGAACAGGCATCTTGCCTGTTCATAATTGCCACAACAGGCAAGATGCCTGTTCCACCTTGATTTTCTTGTGGAACAGGCATCTTGCCTGTTCATAATTGCCGAGGTTGGTGCGATCGCATTTAACTCAACACCAATATATAATTGTAAAAATTGCTTAACAAATCTACATCATTCTCGTGAGAGCCACTCTCATCAATTATTTGGAGTCTCCGCCATGCAGTTAAAACTTACCGATTCAAAATTGCCTTTTGCCCCGCTGTTGCTAATTGCGCCGTTTTTCCTGTGGGGAACCGCGATGGTAGCGATGAAGGGGGTGATGCCGCACACAACGCCGCTGTTTGTGGCTGTCGTGCGTTTGATACCTGCGGGTGCGTTGGTGCTGCTGGCGGCGGCATTCATGGGAAAAGCGCAGCCGCAGGGTTGGAAAGCTTGGCTGTGGATTTCGCTGTTTGCTTTGGTTGACGCTACTTTGTTTCAAGGCTTTTTAGCCGAAGGTTTGGCGAGAACCGGTGCCGGCTTGGGTTCGGTGATGATTGATTCTCAACCGCTAGCTGTGGCGATTTTGTGTTTGTGGTTGTTTCAAGAAAAAATTGGTTTTTGGGGCTGGTTGGGATTAGTGATTGGCGTTGTCGGCATCAGTTTAATTGGGTTACCGGATGGCTGGATTGTGGGGCTTTTTCATCCTGAAAACGCGCAGGTTTCGGCGGGTATCGAACAGTTGTTTCAGGGTGGAGAATGGTTGATGCTGTTGGCTGCTTTGTCGATGGCTGTGGGTACGGTTTTGGTGCGCTGGGTTTGCCGATATGTTGACCCCGTGGTGGCGACTGGTTGGCACATGATTTTGGGCGGTTTGCCGCTGTTGGCAATTTCGGCTGTAACTGAGTCCGAACAGTTTGTGAATATCGATTTTTCCGGCTGGATGGCGTTAGGTTATTCTACCGTGTTCGGAAGTGCGATCGCCTACGGTTTGTTCTTTTATTTTGCTTCTACCGGCAGTCTAACCAGTTTAAGTTCTCTTACCTTTCTGACGCCAGTTTTTGCTTTGCTATTCGGCAATTTATTCTTGGGCGAAGTGCTGAATCCGCTGCAATCGATGGGAGTTGGGCTGACTTTGGTGAGTATTTATTTGATCAACCAGCGCGATACTTTGGGTGAGAAATTGCGAAAAGTGCGATCGGGCCAAGCAAATTCTCAGGAGGAAGCAGCGGGGTTGTTAGAGTCTTCTGAGTTGAATTCGGTGGAGTTGCCGGTGCAGGTGCGGGTAGGCGAAATGGAATCGGAAGTTTAATGCTTTGATAAATTTAGGGAGAATTGGTTAATTCTTGAATTAACTGATTTGGAGTTACAATCCTAGGAGTAGTAACCGGAAAATCTCGCGGGTTGCGGGTAACAATGGCATCAATCCGATGGATTGCAGCAGTGCTGTACTGAATCGCATCTTCAAAATCCTTGAAGTTGCAAGTTAATGCCATTGAAATAACAGAGTTATCTACTGTTCCTACTTGACAAAATGTGGCTAACTGCCGCAAAAACTCAAGTGTCCAATCGCGACCTTTGTCTCGGCGAATGATATAGTAAAGGTCGCTAAAAGTTGAGGCAGAAACATAGCCTTGAATTTGGCCTTCTTCAACAAAAGTTAAAATGCGATCGCTCTCGGCAAAGAAAGGTTCTCGATCCAGCGCAACATCTACTATTATGTTGGTGTCTATCAAGACTTTCACAGGTTATGTTTCTCCTTTAAATATTCCCATTTTGCTTGTTTGTCTGGATCGTCAAAATCCAGCGGTTCCGGTACAGCATCTCGATCGAATAAACCTTGAAATGCCTTCACCCTAGTTTTAAACTTTTTTTTAGGTGTTTCAGGTGCGATCGCACTTTCTGAAGCGCTGGCTTGTTTAACCGTGTCAGCTAGCTGCAAGACGATGATTTCCACGTCTCCCGGTGGCATATTCACGGGTTCAACAACTACCAAGTTGCCAGTTGCATCGATTTTACCTCTAAGTTTGTATGCTTGCATGGTAATCTCCGATAACTATGTTTCTATTATATGACATAATAACTTGCTTCATTACCAATCCTCTTCATCACCAATCTTAATGTCTCTGCTTTGAATCTCTTCTATAAAAATTTTAAAACTGGGATTTTCTGCGTAATGCTTGATCAAAACTTTAGGCTTGCTATATTGTTCGGAAATTACTCGATAATATTTAGGATTTTTAGCATCGATCCTAAACTTGTGTTTTTTCTCAACTTGCAGATTTAAAGTATCGAGACAGTTTTTAACTTTAGATTTTTTCTTTTTGTCGGTATAATACAGTGGAAGCAACCAACACTCTATAGAATGTACAGAGATTGCAAATATAATTTTTTGTTGATATTTGCTGTAAAAGTCATCGCCACTTGCACCCCTAAACTTTTCAATAACTTTTTCAATTAACTGCTGAGGAGTAAATTCACCGTTTTCATCTTGCTTGGGGATATTATAATCTTCTGAAACATCCGTATCTATTTGGATAATGATATAGTCAATAAATTGCAATGCTTCTTGAAAATCTCTTGACTTACAATAATCAAAAACTAGAGTCCAGCCGCCGTATTTGGATTTATTCTCATTGTCTTTATCTCTTTCTGGTTGAAGTTGTCTAATATCTAAATCAGGACTATTGAAATATCCAGCTAAAATATTCTCAATAACAATCTGGTCAGTAAGTCCCTCTGTAACCAATCCAAAACTAATCATATTAAAAATTTTTAGGAAGTCCGCCGATATAGCCCCTCAAAAACGCCTCTGATAATTTTACAGGTTCTTGTCCCTCTAGAGGTTCAGGTTTTAGAATGCGTCTAGCTTTAGTATGCCCTAATTGGTTGCGGTAGATCACAAACAGCCGCTGTTGATCATCATCTAAATCTAAACCGTCCAAAACTGCCGGGTTGTGGGTTGTGAATATAACTTGTTTGTCGTGTTTTTTTGCTAATTCGACTAATTCTTGCATTAATCTGCGACACAATCTGGGGTTGAGGGAAGCGTCAATGTTATCTATTGCAAAAAAATTAGGCGTGATATGGCTAATAAATAAAGCGAAGTAAAAAAGCAAAAATAAAAAGCCTTCATTAGAACTTCTTTGGTCAAAGTAAGTTAAATCCTGGTCTAAGTATCTATCTTTAATTTGGAGAGAGTTTTGAAGATTTGATAAATTTGGAGGAGCTTCAAAATCTTGAAACCAATCTATCAGTTGCAGCTTTTTTTTGATGTCCTTAAGCTGCTCTTGGTTATCATCAGAATTCAAAAATTTTAAAAGTTTAAACAAACCTTCTCCATTAATCCCTAATGGTTGAATTTGGCCTTCTTTTTCAAAAGTTCGTAAAGCTTGGTTTTCAGGAGAGTAAATTATAAATTTTTTTAGACCAACTATTTGAGAAGCCTGACGTTTAAAAATTTTATTTTTTTCTATATTGGTGCCAGTATAATAACTTATAAAATCGTAAACTGGACTATAAGAAATATAATACTTGGTGTCATTAACCCACTGAGAATAGGGAGAGTTATCATTTTGTAAACGAAACTTAAATTCTTGTCCATCATTCCATCTTAAGTCAATTTTGATATCTTTAACCAAATTTTCCATTTCAAAGGCCGATCGCATTAATTGAGGTTCTGTCACTCTGATGCCCCGAGAAGCTAAAAACTCGTTATCCAGCTTGTCATCAGCCGCCGCAGAAGCCAGGGCGATCGCCTCTAAGATATTACTCTTGCCGCAGCCATTTTCACCAATCAATACGGTGACTCGTCCTAATTCTAGCTTCAGCTTTTGAATGGACTTATAATTTTCGATTCTGACTTCTCCAATCATAATTCAATCCCATATAATCTTAGTGTACTCATTGTATCTCCGATCGCATGAATCTCAAAGAACGCTTGCACAGCCATCTGATTCAAATTGTACGCGATCGCAATCCATACCTCGCATCCGAAGGACATTTTTATGCCCAGCAATACATCCGCGAACAGTTGGCACAGTGGGGAACTGTAGAAATTGACGATTTTGCGGTGCGGGGCCGAATTCATCACAATTTTATCTTGGATTTACCCCCCTCCGATCCAGCGGTTAAGAAGCGGTTGCCACCGATCGTAATTGGTGCTCATTACGATACTGTACCCGGATCGCCTGGGGCCGATGATAATGCTACTGGTGTGGCTGTTTTGCTGGAACTCGCAAGGGATATCGCATCTGGGCCGCTCAAATATCCAGTGCAATTAGTCGCCTTTGATATGGAAGAATACGGTTGTTTGGGAAGCCGTCATCATGCAGCTAAATACAAGCAACAGCAAAAGTCAATCCGGTTAATGATTTCTTTGGAAATGTTGGGTTATTGCAACCACAATCCTAATTCTCAAAGCTACCCCGCTGGCTTGAAATATTTTTATCCAAATAGTGGTAATTTTATTGCTTTAATTGGCAATTTGCGGACGGTTCCCTATTTGATTAATTTGAGTGGCAAAATTCGCAAATCTGGTCAGCCCTGCGAGTGGCTGCCGGTGCCGAATCGAGGTTTAATTGTGCCGGATACTCGCCGCAGCGATCATGTTCCTTTTTGGGATAATGGTTATCCGGCTATTATGGTGACTGATACTGCTAATATGCGAAATCCGCATTATCATCGAGAAAGTGATAGGATTGAGACTTTGGATTTAGGTTTTCTGGCTGGTGTTTGTCAGGGATTGGTTGAGGCTATTCGATATATATAGCAGTTTTATTTTAACGAACTGCGAAGGCGCAAAGGCCGTGAAGGAAGAAAGAAGAAGAGAAAAGAGAAAGTGATATGATTTTTATGAGTATAAGGTTAGGAATTTTATGAATTGACTTTTAGATGTTTTTGTTAAATAATTCTCAATTATTCACATAACAAAATTTAGGAAAAATATATGAAGGCGGATTTTCCCGATCGCACTCGCTGGCAATTTTGGATCGATCGCGGTGGCACTTTTACCGATATTGTCGCCAACAGCCCCGACGGTAAATTAGTCATTCACAAGCTGCTGTCGGAAAACCCGGAACGCTACACCGACGCCGCAGTCCAAGGAATTCGCGATATTTTGAGAATTCCCGCCGACGCAGCGATACCCGCCGCCGAAATTGAAGCGATTAAAATGGGGACGACGGTGGCGACAAATGCTTTGCTGGAACGAAAGGGCGATCGCACAATTCTGTTAATTACTAAAGGTTTCGGCGATGCGCTGAGAATTGGCTATCAAAACCGCCCGAATATTTTCGCGCGTCACATTATTTTGCCCCAGATGCTGTACGATCGAGTTATTGAAGTTGCCGAACGCTACAGCGCTCAAGGTGAGGAGTTAACTGCTGTCAATCCCGAGTTTATCCCGTCTTTGCAGCAAGCATACGATGAGGGAATTCGCAGTTGTGCGATCGTATTCATGCACGGCTACCGCTACTCGGAACACGAACAACAAGTGGCTAAAATAGCGAAAGAAATTGGCTTTACTCAAATTTCAGTATCTCACGAAGTTAGCCCGCTGATGAAACTGGTTTCGCGGGGAGATACTGCGGTTGTCGATGCTTATTTATCTCCGATTTTGCGGCGTTATGTCGAACAAGTAATTAGTCAATTAAGAGAGGCAGATCCCGGGGACGAGGGATTATTAATGCCCAATCCCCAATGCCCAATGCCCAATGCCCAATCCCCCAAATTAATGTTTATGCAATCGAATGGCGGCTTAGTGGACGCGGCACAATTTCAAGGAAAAAACAGTATTTTATCCGGGCCTGCTGGGGGAATTGTCGGTGCAGTTCAAACGAGCAAAAAGGCAGGTTTTGATAAAATTATTACCTTTGATATGGGCGGAACTTCGACAGATGTTGCCCATTTTAACGGCGAATACGAACGCGAATTTGAGACGGAAATTGCTGGGGTGAGATTGCGATCGCCCGTGATGGCAATTCACACTGTAGCAGCCGGCGGCGGTTCAATTGTGTTTTTTGACGGGGCTCGCTACCGCGTCGGGCCGGAGTCTGCAGGGGCCAATCCTGGGCCCGCTTGCTATCGCAAAGGCGGCCCCTTGACGGTGACTGATTGCAATGTGATGTTGGGGAAAATTCAACCGGATTTTTTCCCGAAAGTATTTGGATTGAATGGCGATTTGCCGATCGCCCCTGACGCAGTAAAGCAAAAATTTGGGCAATTAGCGGCGGAAATTGGGGGCGAGAGGACGGCCGAAGAGGTGGCGGAGGGTTTTTTGGCGATCGCGGTGGAAAAGATGGCAAATGCTGTCAAAAAAATCTCGCTTCAGCGCGGTTACGATGTTTCGGAGTATACATTGTGCTGTTTCGGCGGTGCGGGCGGCCAACACGCTTGCGCGATCGCCGATGCTTTGGGGATGAAACGGGTGTTTATTCACCCTTATGCGGGTGTGTTGTCGGCTTACGGTATGGGTTTGGCTGATGTGCGGGCTATTCGGGAAAGGGCGATCGAGCAACAATTAAATGCAGAATTATTAGCTGATTTGCATCATATTTTGACTGCATTGGAGGCTGATGGAAAGAGGGAATTGAACCGCAGAGGCGCAGAGAACACAGAGAATGAGTCCGAGGTTTTAGTTGTTAGGAAGCTGCGCTTAAAATATCAGGGAAGTGACTCGGTTTTGGCGGTAGATTTTGCTGACAATATTGAGGTCATGCAGGCTGAATTTGAAGCAGCCCACCGACAGCGTTACAGTTTTATTATGCCAGAAAAACCGCTGATTGTGGAAGCGGTTTCGGTGGAAGTTGTAGAAAGAATGGATGTGCCGGAAGCATCCACAATTTCCCCCTCTGGTGGCACGGGCATCTTGCCTGTGCAACCAATTTCAACGGTGCAAACCTATGTTGCTGGCGGGTGGCGGGCAACGCCTGTTTATCAGAGAGACGATTTGCGATCGGGCGACTGCATAGAAGGCCCTGCTATGATTGTTGAAGCTACGGGAACTAATATCATAGAACCGGGCTGGGAAGCGGAAATCACCGAAAATAATGATTTAATTTTGAACCGCAGATGCACGCAGATGGACGCAGATAATATCCGCGTTCATTCGCGTTTATCTGCGGTTAAATCCGATCCGGTTTTGCTGGAAATTTTTAATAATTTGTTTCGGGCGATCGCCGAACAAATGGGCGTCACATTGCAAAACACAAGTTCCTCAGTCAACATCAAAGAACGCCTCGACTTTTCCTGTGCAATTTTCGACAAAAACGGGCAATTAGTTGCCAACGCCCCGCACATTCCCGTACATCTAGGCTCGATGAGCGAAAGCGTTGAAGCTTTAATTTTAGCACAAGGCAATGCGATTCTACCGGGCAATGTTTATGTTTCTAACAATCCCTACAACGGCGGCACACACTTACCAGATATCACCGTTATTACTCCAGTATTCGATCGTGATTCCTCCCTTCCTTTGTTTTATGTGGCCTCGCGGGGACACCACGCCGACATCGGCGGCATCACTCCCGGTTCCATGCCTCCTAACAGTACAACAGTAACTGAAGAAGGTGTATTGCTTGACAATTTCCTGTTAGTAAGCGAGGGCAATTTTAGAGAAAAAGAATTACTTGATCTTCTGACTGCGGGGAATTTTTCTGTTCGCAATTCCGCTCAAAATATAGCCGATTTGCAAGCACAAATTGCTGCTAACAAGCGCGGCGCCGAAGAACTTCTCAAGATGGTAGAACATTATGGATTAGAGACTGTGCAAGCTTATATGGGCTTCGTACAAGACAATGCTGAAGAGTCGGTACGCAGGGTAATTGATGTGTTGCAAGATGGCGAGTTTACTTATCCGATGGATAGTGGCGGACAAATTAAGGTAGCGATTACAATTGACAAATCTGCGCGCAGTGCAAAAATAGATTTTACTGGCACTTCTGCTCAACAATCCAACAATTTTAATGCTCCCGCTGCGGTGTGCAAAGCTGCTGTTTTGTATGTTTTCCGCACCTTGGTAGATGACGATATCCCTCTAAATGCGGGCTGTTTGAAACCTCTCGAAATTATCAATCCCGAAGGCTGTATGCTGAATCCTCGCTATCCAGCGGCGGTAGTTGCCGGAAATGTGGAAACATCGCAGAATATTACCGATGCTGTGTATTGTGCTTTGGGAGTGATGGCTGCTTCTCAGGGAACTATGAATAATTTTACCTTTGGAAATCAGCGCTATCAATATTATGAAACTATTTGCGGCGGTTCGGGCGCTGGTGCAGATTTTGACGGTACTGATGCGGTGCAAACTCACATGACTAATTCGCGTTTAACCGATCCTGAAGTATTAGAATGGCGCTTTCCGGTGTTGTTGGAAAGTTTTGCAATTCGGGCTAATAGTGGGGGGAATGGATCTCATCGCGGCGGTAATGGAGTTGTGCGGCGAGTGCGGTTTCGGGAGGGGATGACGGCGGGAATTTTATCGGGGAGGCGGGTGATTTCTCCTTGCGGTTTGAATGGGGGTGAAGCGGGGAAAGTTGGACAGAATTATGTTGAAACAGTGGATGGTAAAGTTGAGGAATTGGGAAGTACGGCGACTGTGGAAATGCAGTCCGGGGATGTGTTTGTCATTGAGACTCCTGGGGGCGGAGGATATGGTACTATTATGTAGCCGCACTAAAATGAACTAGAGTGTAGAGATAACAATCATGGCTGACAGTTCTTTTTTTGATGAGTCCCGAGATAATTCTTTAGTGAAATCAGAAATAGTTGCTAAATACTTTTGGGCCTGGGCAAAGGTAATTATACCAAGAGCCAAGCAATGGAATAGTAATATTGCCTATATTGATTTGTTCTCTGGGCCAGGTCGTTATCAAGACGGTTCTAAGTCTACTCCACTACTTATCTTGGAACGTGCTATTGCTGATCCAGATATGTCACAAATGCTAGTAACCCTGTTTAACGATAAAGACTCCAATAATACTCACTCTCTCCAACAGGCTATAGCAGCCATCCCCGACATAGGTAGATTACAACATGAACCAAAAGTTTTAAATAAGGAGGTTGGAGAAGAAATCGTCCAAGAAGTTCGACAAATTAATAATATTCCTACACTCTTTTTTATTGATCCTTGGGGTTACAAAGGCTTGTCACTTCGGCTAATTGGTTCACTCATCATTAGTTGGGGATGCGATTGCATATTTTTCTTCAACTACAACCGGATTAATATGGGGTTGAATAATGCAGCAGTAGAGTCCCATATGAACGCCCTTTTTGGTAAACAACGAGCAGATAATGTGAGAGAACAGCTTGAGGCGAAGCAACCAGAGGAGCGAGAGTTAATAATTGTGGAAGCTATCTGTCAGGCATTGAAAGAAATAGGTGGTTCATATGTACTACCCTTTGGGTTCAAAAATGAGAGTGGCAATCGGACTAGCCATCACCTGATTTTTGTATCAAAGAATGTATTGGGTTATTCAATTATGAAAGGTGTCATGGCTGGAGAAAGCTCTAGTTTTAAACAAGGTGTTCCGTCTTTAGAGTATAATCCAGCGCCACCCAAGTATCCTTTGCTATATGAACTTTACCGACCTCTTGATGAGCTTGAAAATATGCTTATGGATGAATTTGCAGGTCAGACATTAACTAGAGTAGACATTTATAATCGGCACCACGTTGGCAAGCGCTACATTGAGAAAAACTACAGGGAGGTTTTGCTTAAAATGGAGGCGGAGGGAAAAATTATTACCGATCCACCTGTTAATAAAAGAAGAAAAAATACACTGGCAGAGACGGTAAAAATCACATTTCCAGCAAAGCAGTAACACCTACGTTGTTGATTTTTCGATTGGGTTCCAGTGTGTGCTGTTTGCACTTTGTTAAATGCCGCTCCAACACATCGGGCATCTCATCCCAAATTTTCCCATCCAACAGTCTCCCAGCAGCTTTAGGTGTTCTACCTCCCCATTGCTTGAAGAAAAACGCTACTCCAGCATCCTGACATTGATCCCGAATACTTTGTGCCCATTCGACTTGCATAGGACGGTGTTTTTGCCCCGACTCTCCCCCAACTATTACCCAGTGAATTCCTGTTAAATCAAGCTGTAACTGCCCTAAAAGTGGTTCGCAGGATAAAAAGCGTACCTTTGCATCCACTTGTCGCAAATAATCCACGCGATGAACATAGTTTTGATTTTCAACGGACACCCCCATCCAAATATTATCAGACCAATCAAGTTGAGGAGCTAAGTCTAATAAACGCTCATGTCGCTTCGTAAGGATTTGATAAATGTGGTGAGGAGTCTCACGCATTACCTCAAAGACTTGTTTCAGAAACTCAAGAGAGACATCTTCATGGAACAAATCGCTCATTGAGTTAACAAAAATGCGACTCGGCTTTCGCCAACTCTTAGGTTCGTTCAAGCGCTTTGGGTATTCCGTTAAAGTAAACCCGTTAGGGAAATTAGTATGAAACCGTTTTGTTAATGCTTCAGCATAACAATGCGTACAACCTGGACTGACTTTATCGCAGCCCGTCGTTGGATTCCACGTTCGGTCAGTCCATTCGATACCAGTATTAATGCTAGACATACAAAGAATTTACCCTTTAAACAACCTTTGTAGGTGACGGTGAACAAATAAAATTCGCTCTACTAATTGAGGTTTATTCACCGTCACCTACAACTTAATTATATAATTAATTTGACTTTATTATCAACATATTTTTTAAGCACTTGCATC
Organism: Microcoleus sp. Pol17C6; assembly: GCF_036701145.1. NCBI lineage: Bacteria > Bacillati > Cyanobacteriota > Cyanophyceae > Oscillatoriales > Microcoleaceae > Microcoleus > Microcoleus sp. Pol17C6. The sequence continues at coordinate 20,190 of NZ_JAUBQH010000016.1, read as the reverse complement.
AAATGTATATCGTGTTGTAGAATCGGGCTGCACCCGCATTTATTCTCCAAGCCTTTCCATAACAATTGTGCAAACACCTAATTTTTCAGAACTCAACCATCCTGTGGTCAAATCCCTGTTCCATCACAGCGACCAGGAATTATTGACTCTGTTTCAAAACCATCCCGATCAGGGTCGCTTCTTCACGGCGATTTTTTGCCGCTACGCTCAAATTGTACACTCGCTGATTCGCCATTCCGTGCGATCGCCCGTACAAGGCGATTACCTGTTTGCCCACACTTGGCTGCACATCTATCACGAACTCCGAGGCCTCGATTTACGCCGCGAAACCCAAGAGTCTGATGGCGGAAATCTCAGTCTCCAAAACTGGCTGATTAATGTCACCGCAGTGTGCATAAATCAAGCTGAATTGCCCCCTGTTGAGTCGATTCACTACTCTTTGCAATCGGCTCCGCCTCCGCTGTGGTGTTACGTCAAACAAGCCTTGGAATTGTTAGCGCCGCTGCCGCGTTTAGTGGTGTTGATGGCTCAGACTTTCCGCTGGAGCGAAACTCGAATAGCAGCTTATTTGCAAGCAGAAGGCGAAGCTATTTCGCCGGCTCAGGTAAAGGCTTTGCTGCAAAAAGGATATCAAAGTTTAGAATCCAACTTGCCGGAGGATATTCGGGCTATTTATCTAGAGGAAAATCTCGATTATCAAGAAGCACTTGTCTAGATATACACGATATAAATCCGCTCTTTCTAGTTGTAGGGGCGGGTTTTACCCGAAATATTTGGTAGGACTAACAGCATCGTAAACCCGCCCTTTTGCGAGGAATAAGGAAAAAATGGCAGTTTATCAAGTTCGGTTGGTGAATGAGGCTCTCGCGCTCGATCGCACGATCGCAGTACCAGACGACCAGTATATCTTAGATATCGCAGAAGATGCCGGCATCCGCTTGCCGAATGGATGCAAGCAAGGAGAGTGTTCTGCTTGCGTTGTCAAACTGCTGAGCGGTGAAATTGACCAAAGCGAACAAAAGTTTTTGAATCCGTCAGAATTGCAAGCTGGCTACGCTGTTACTTGTGTGGCTTACCCGCTTTCTGACTGCACTTTGTTAACGCATCAAGAACAAGTTTTGTATCAAGCCGCTCTTTATTTTAAGTAATACGAAATCGGTTTTTTACCATCTTTTATTCTAGTCTGGGGTTGCACGAAATTTATTTGTATAGGAGCGAATTATATTCGCCGATAAAATCGTTATCAAAGCAGATTTCTGTCATGTAAGGTGGGTGACTCTCCAGCATCTCGCTGCCACTTGAGTGGCTAGAAAGCCACCCACCCTAATGAGTATGGATAAACCCGCCCTTATAAATTCAGCAATTGTACAATCCGCTGAAGCGGAATTTCCGCCAAATCCAAGCGGTAATTAAGTTCGTAGGCTAGCTCGCCAACCGCTTTTTCCAAAATGTAAGCATCCAGCAAAACTTGTAGTTCCGGTATAGATTTGGGCAAGAAATCTGCATCGGCTGCTGTTGCCAAATAGCTCTTAACAAAAGTGAGGCTGACCCAGCGGTGCCAAACGTTTGCCCACTGCTGCATCTCCGGGAGATTTTCAGGGCGAATCATGCCACTTTCTACTTCATTGCGGAGTGCCAAAGTAACAGCGTAACTTATAGATTGCAGCATTCCCGCAACATCTCGCAGGGGCGACCTCTTCATCCGCCGCTCGTTTAATGGTCGATCGCGTTCTCCTCCGAAATCAATAATTACGAAGTCTTTGCCTGTATAAAGAACTTGCCCGAAATGAAAGTCTCCGTGACAGCGAATTCTATCGGTCGTGATTCTCAAGTTCAAAATAGACTTGAAACGTTCCATGAGCAAATCTTCGCGGTTGAGCAGCTTTTGCGCCGATTTTTGTATTTCGGGCGGCAGTTTGGACATCCGTTTTTTCAGCTCCAGCAAAGTTCTTCCGGCCAGATTTCTCATGTATTGATAAATGGAACGCTGGTAAAAGGAGGTGAAGTTTTCTGGGGCAAAAGCGGGATTTTCTGTGTCAGCAGCTAAAGCGAGGTGAAGTTCGGCTGTCCGCTGACCTAAAAGTTCGGCTGATGCTAAGTAAGAGCCGATGAGTTCGCGAGCTAATGCCGGAATTTCTAGCGATAAATCGGCTACTAGCGAGTTTTGCTGCCGCTGCGATCCGGTCAAAGCGTTCGGTAAATAATTTTCGGGGGCGGTAGATAAATTCTCGCCGGAATGCTTTGCTTCTACTGTCATTACTCGCTCGAAATAGTCGCGCAGCGTGTCTAATGTATAAGACCAAGCATCTACGCTGTCGGGGATTAATTTTTGTAGGATTCCGACTGTAAGGACTTGTTTTGCTGGTGTGTGATATTCCAATGCTCCAGCAATTGGAGCGTAGTGTTGGATCGAGTTGCGCTCTGTTAAAAAGCGTCCGATCTCTAATTCGGGGTTGATTCCTTCCTCGACTTTTCGCAATATTTTCAGGACGAAGCGATCGCCGTAACCTGCGGATGTATTGCTTTGTTCTTTTTTGAACAGGTGAGGGTCGAGGTGGGATAAATCTTCTTCTGAGCTGAATGCAGTGTCGGCTATTCCTAGTAGTTGGCCACCAGTACCTCTGTAACTGCGAGAAGTGGCGATCGCCCCCAGCAGCGCGCTCAGAAAACCTTTGTCCCCCGCAGCGTCAAATAGTACCCCGACTTCCTTGTTGGTTTCTGGGAAGTGGAGGCGCGCGATCGCCCGATCGTCCACATCGCCTTTAATCTCTTCCCAACCTAAAGGCAAAACGTAAGTTTCCGGCATACCTTCAGTATAATTCAACTGCAAAAACAGAATGTAAACTTGAGATTGCTCTCCCGCACTATCTTTACATTCAATCGGTACAATCTCACTTATTTCTAATGATTGAATTGTCCGAGCTGTACCGCTAAACCAGCGATGGCGCCGCAGGTATCCCGGCAAAATATTAAGCAGCATATCGCTTAACTGACTTGTAGCAAAAGCAGTTTTCCAATTGCCTATCACCGCCAAAGTAGGCAAGTCTGTGGGAACACCGTGCAGCGCCAAATCTTCATGTTTAACAGTAAGAGTAAACCAGTAAAACGTGTGAGGACTCAAGCACAAAAAGTAAGGATCTTCGCCAACAGCAGGAAACTCCGTGCGGCCGAAAATCTCCACCGGAACAGCACCTTTAAAGGGCGCAAGGTCTAATTCTGCCGTCTGGACGAAGCGCGACAAATTAGCCACTACGAGGATGTGTTCGTCTTGATAAGTGCGTACAAAAGCTAAAACTTTGCGGTTTTCCGGGTAGAGAAACTCGCAAGTTCCGCGGCCGAATGCTTGGAAGCGCTGCCTAATTGCAATCAGGCGTTTCATCCACCACCAAAGAGAACTCGGATTCGCCCGCTGCGCGTCCACGTTAACAGATTCGTAGTGATATTCAGGGTCAACAATTGGCGGTGCATACAGTCGCTGCGGGTTAGCACGGCTAAAACCGGCATTGCGATCGCCACTCCACTGCATCGGAGTTCTCACCCCGTTGCGATCGCCCAAATAGATATTGTCTCCCATGCCAATTTCATCGCCGTAGTAAAGCACCGGCGTACCCGGAAGAGACAGCAGCAAAGCATTCATCAACTCAATGCGGCGGCGGTTATTTCCCATCAAAGGAGCCAAGCGGCGGCGGATACCCAAATTAATTCTCGCCTGAGTGTCTTGAGCGTAAACCCGATACATATAATCTCGGTCTTCATCACTCACCATTTCCAGCGTCAATTCATCGTGATTCCGCAAAAACAAAGCCCACTGACAGTTATTGGGAATCTGCGGAGTTTGCTGGAGAATGTCGCTAATTGGGAAGCTATCTTCCATATACAAAGCCATAAATAAACGCGGCATCAGCGGAAAATGAAAGTTCATGTGACATTCATCCCCAGCAGCGTAATATTCAACCGCATCCTCCGGCCACTGATTCGCCTCAGCAAGCAGCATCCGGTTCGGGAATTTCTCATCTACGTGCTTCCGCAAGTGCTTGAGGAATACGTGAGTTTCTGGCAGGTTTTCGCAGTTAGTACCTTCGCGCTCATAGAGGTAAGGCACCGCATCCATTCGCAGTCCGTCTACTCCCAGTGCCAACCAGAAATCCACCACATCTAAGATGGCTTGGCGCACGGCCGGATTGTCGTAATTCAAATCGGGTTGGTGGGAATAAAAACGGTGCCAGTAATAAGCTTTTGCTACGGCATCCCAAGCCCAATTAGAGGTTTCAAAATCTTTGAAAATAATCCGAGCATCTTGATATTTTTCCGGCGTGTCGCTCCACACATAAAAATCTCTTTCGTTACTTCCTTTCGGGGCGCGGCGCGCTCGCTGAAACCAAGCGTGCTGATCGGAAGTGTGGTTGACAATTAACTCAATAATGACTCGAATTCCGCGTTGGTGCGCTGCTTCTAAAAGGTCTTTAAAATCCTCTAATGTGCCGTAAATCGGGTTGACGGTAGTATAGTGAGATGTGTCGTAGCCGTCGTCTCGGAGCGGCGAGGGAAAAAATGGTAATACCCAAATTGCTGTTACTCCCAAGTTTTGCAGGTAATCCAGTTTTTCTGTCAGCCCTCTAAAGTCGCCGATGCCGTCTGCATTGCTGTCGGCAAAAGCCCGAACTGGTACTTCGTAAATAATCGCGTCTTTGAACCACAACGGGTCGTCATTTAACATTGAGTTTGGCATGATTTGTAGCGATGATTGGTAATTGGTAATTTGTACTTAAAATTTGGTAATTGGGATTTGTTAGTTCCCATCCAAACTGATAAATCATAACTTATAATTTGGCCGCTATTCCTCATGCCAGCCGCAGACTTTTAATCGTAATTTATTAACGCAAAACTTATAATTTCTTAACTATAAAATTTCAACAATCTGTTTGCTATTTCGGATACAGTTCACAATCCGGGTACTGTGCTAGCTACCGATGCGCGGTAGTGCCCACCATAGATACTCTCGCTCTCTCTGCTTCTTCCCCTCTGGCGCTGCCGTCAAAGGTGCGGTATTTACTACCTGCCGGACGGTTGCCACGACATTACAGTACCTTGACGTTTATTACTAATTTTCGTTACATTAGTTTACATAAAGCAACAAAAGTTAAGGAAAAAGCAAATATGGCTATTGTAATCTCTCTTTTAATCGTCGGTTGGGTCGCAGCAGCATTAATTGGCACTCAAGCATATTTCCTCGGGGAACAGTCAAAGCCCATCCACGAGCGGAATTGGAACGATGAATCTTTTGAAAAATTGGCTGTAGCAATCACAGCAACAGAGATGGATTACAGCGTTCGCGTTCCTGCCTATAGCATGGATGCCTATGGTAGCCGCACCATCTCGAATTCTTGATATCAAGTAACAGGTTTCACCATTTTCAATAACAGGCAGGATGCCTGTTCCACAAGAGAATTGATGGTTTGTGGAACAGGCATCTTGCCTGTTCCTAATTTTCAATAACAGGGCGGATGCCTGTTCCACAAGAAGACTTATTATTTGTGGAACAGGCATCCTGCCTGTTCCTAGCTGTTCGGCAACTACAAACTATTACCGACTAGCGCTGGGCGAGAATCTTTTTTGCGAAACTGCAAAGTGTTATTTTCGCAGTCGATCGCAATTGTATCGCCCTCGACAAACGCATTTTCCAGAATCTTGTTGGCCAGCGGGTTTTCCAGCTCCCGCTGGATGGCACGTTTTAAGGGACGAGCGCCGTAAACCGGGTCGTAACCGACATCTGTGATATGGTTTTTCGCAGCATCCGACAGTTCCAAAGTGATTTTTTGCTCTGCCAACAAACGCTCGATCCGCTTCACTTGAATGCTGACTATTTGCCGCAGTTCGACCTTGCTCAAAGTGTGGAACAAAATTATCTCGTCCACCCGATTGAGAAATTCGGGCCGAAAGTGCGATCGCAGGGCTGTCATTACCCGTTTTAACATCTGTTCGTACTCTTGGTCTGTCTCCCGTTCTTGAGTCAATAAATTTTCATTTTCACTCTTGTTTTCACTCTTGGTTACACTATCAACATCAACTCGCTGGGCCGACACCTCGACAGTACCGTCGGCAGCCACTTTATAATCTGTCTTTTGACTTGACAAATCTTTCGTTTCCTGCTTCCGACTAGCAGGTTTTTTGACGGTTTTTTCCTTCTTAGTAAACACGTCTAAAATGTGGTCGCTGCCGATATTGCTAGTCATCACAATTACAGTATTTCTAAAGTCAACCACTCGACCTTGAGAATCGGTAATTCTGCCGTCATCCAACACTTGCAGCAAAATGTTAAATACGTCCGGGTGCGCTTTTTCCACTTCGTCAAACAGCACTACCGAATAAGGATGTCTCCGCACTGCTTCCGAAAGTTGTCCCCCTTCATCGTAACCGACATATCCGGGGGGAGCTCCTACCAACCGAGAAACGCTGTGCTTCTCCATGTATTCCGACATATCGATGCGGACGATCGCATCATCGCTGTCAAACAAAAACTCCGCCAACGCCCGCGCTAACTCAGTTTTGCCGACGCCTGTGGGGCCCATAAACAAGAAAGAGCCGATCGGTCTGCCGGGGTCTTTCATGCCCGCCCTAGCGCGCCGAATTGCCGCCGCCACGGCTGTTACAGCTTCCTCTTGACCGATGACTTTTTGGTGCAAGTGTTTTTCCAATTGCAGCAATTTTTGGCGTTCTGATTCTAACAACCGGTTAACCGGAATGCCCGTCCATTTAGCGACAATTTCCGCAATATCGCCCTCAGTAACTTTTTCGCGCAGCAGGGAAGAACCTTGAGCTTGCTGTTTCAAAAGTTCCGCTTCTTTCGCTTCGCGATCGCGCACCGCAGTTTCCAACTTGCCGTACTTTAACTGTGCGGCTTTATTCAAATCGTAAGCCCTTTCTGCTTGTTCGATTTGCACTCGCAGTTGGTCTTCTTCTGCTTTCAATTTATTGATTGCATCCAACAACTGCTTTTCGCCCAACCACTGAGAGGACAATTTTTCCTGCTTGACTTTTAAGATGTCAATCTCAGATGTGATGCGTTCGACGCGGAAGCCGAGCCCAGGGGCGAGAGCACCTTTTCCTTCGCCTTCGATCGACAATTTTTCCATTTCCAACTGCATCACCCGGCGGTCGATGCCTTCCAATTCCACAGGTTTAGAGGTAATCTCCATTTTCAAGTGGGCGGCCGCTTCATCTACCAGGTCGATCGCCTTGTCCGGCAAAAAGCGATCGGAAATATAGCGGAAAGACAGAGTTGCAGCAGCTACCAGGGCCGAATCAGTAATTTTTACCCCGTGGTGGCGTTCGTAACGGTCTTTCAATCCGCGCAAAATCGAAACAGTATCTTCAACACTGGGTTCGCCGACAAATACTTGTTGAAAGCGGCGTTCTAGGGCTGGATCTTTTTCAATATTCTTGCGGAATTCGTCGAGAGTTGTAGCGCCGATGCAGCGCAATTCGCCTCTCGCCAACATTGGTTTTAACAAATTTCCCGCATCCATTCCCGAACCGGAACTGCCACCGCCGCCAGTTCCGACAACCGTGTGCAATTCGTCAATAAATAGGACAATTTGTCCGTCGGAATCGATGACTTCCCGGAGTACAGACCGCAATCGTTCTTCAAATTCGCCCCGGAATTTTGCCCCAGCAATTAAACTGCCCATGTCGAGGCTAAATAGCTGGCGATTTTTCAAAGATTCCGGTACGTCGCCGTTGACAATTCGCTGGGCTAAACCTTCGGCGATCGCAGTTTTTCCGACTCCGGGATCGCCAATTAACACCGGATTGTTTTTTTGACGGCGAGAAAGAACTTGTACCACGCGGCGGATTTCCTCGTCGCGGCCGATTACTGGGTCGAGTTTGCCGGCTTTGGCGGCTTCTGTCAAATCGCGGCCGTACTTGCTAAGGGCGTCGGAGTTAGCTTCGCCATCTTGATCTTGGGCTTTAGCGCTGCTGCGGCTGCCTTTCCCTGTTTCGGAATTTTTTTCTTGGGCTTTAGCAGTGGCGCGGAAAGATTTGATTGCTTCTTCGAGTTTTGGTCGATCGAGCGTACCGGCTGGGGGTTTGCGATCGTAACCGGGGCGGCCCGGCGGGCCGTCGCCTTTTGTCAGCAACCTGCGGCCGACTCGTTCGTCTTCTACTAAGCCAATTAATAAATGTTCAACGGCGATAAAATTATCTTGCCAAGTCGCCCTGGTGGCCTCGGCAACATCTAACATAACTTCTAAGCCGCGACCGAGGTATAGTTGGTCAGCGTTGGCAACTCTGGGCTGTCGTTTGGCAAAAGCATCTAACTGCTGGGCCAAGCGGGGGGCATCGACTCCAGCTTTGCTGAGAATGCTGTTTGCCTGGCCTTGCTGTTCGAGAAGGGCGATGGCTAAATGTTCAACCTCTAGCTGCTGATTGGCAAAGCGGCGGGCTACATCCTGGGATTTGACAATGGCTTCCCAGGCTTGATCTGTAAATTTGCTAGGGTCTGTTGGCTGCACGTTGGTTCCTCGCAATCAAGGGGATTCCTGTTGTTATCCGTTAATACATCGTCTCACAACCATCATAATCTTTAAACAGGATTATGAATTTATGAGTGCGGTTAACTAGGGCGGAAGTTGTGGCCTAATTGACCTCTTACAAAAGCTTACAGTCCGCTATCCACCCCGAAATTTGGTGCGCTCAGACCGACTCTAGCGATTCCCTTCGGGATAGGTTGGCTGGCCGTACTTATAAAAATATTGCCACAAACAAGATTTTTTATCGGCTGAGACTTATGCTATTTCCCACTTACCAATTTCTAGTTTTTTTCCTAATTATTTTTAGCCTGATCGTCTCTGTGAAACCCCAAGTCAATTTGTATAAAATTTTCTTGTTAATTTCAAGTTTATTATTTTATTCCTTTTGGAGTTTCGACTTTCTCTTGCTCCTCGTTTTCTCTACAGCCTCTAACTATATCATTCTCCGGGTTCTCTGCAACAACAATAAGTATAAAAAAATTGCTTTAATCTCGGGCTTAGTTTTCAACATTGCCTATCTCGGCATCTTTAAATATTGCAACTTCTTTGTAACTTCTTTATTTGAGATACTGAACCAGCTACAAATTCCAGCCAGCTTTCCAGTTTTGCAAATAATTGCCCCCGTCGGCGTGTCTTTCTACACTTTTAGAATGATTTCTCATTTGATCGACTGCTACCAGCAAAAAATACCCTGTCCAAAATTTATAGAGTATGCCGCCTACATTACCTACTTTCCGCAAATTGCCTCTGGGCCAATCTCGCGAGCTCGCGAATTTTATTTGCAGCTAAATTCACGGAAAAAATACGACTATCAAATTGAAGAAGTTATAGTTTTGATTTTGTCTGGACTCTTCAAAAAATATACTTTATCGAGCTTTTTGTTTAACTTCACTGACTTACCATTCAAAGTACCCCAGCAGTACAGCAGCATCGATTTAATCCTCGCGGCAATTTCCTATTCCTGTTTAATTTATGTAGATTTCAGCGGCTATTCGGATTTAGCCAACGGTATCTCCTGTTTGCTGGGTTTCAAACCAATTGCCAACTTTAATATGCCATACCGATCACTCAGTCTGCAAGAATTTTGGAAAAGGTGGCACATCAGTCTTTCCGAGTGGCTGAGGGATTACGTTTACTTTCCCTTGGGCGGTAACAAATACGGCAAGTTGAGGAAGTACCTAAATCTATTTTTAACAATGGCGATCGGTGGATTTTGGCACGGCGCAGGTTTAAACTTTATTTTCTGGGGAGCAATTCACGGTTTAGGATTAATTGTCAACCATTTATGTAAAGATCTCCCCCAAGCTATCCACTTTAAATTAGACTATGCCTTTCCCAGATTTGCTAAATTTTGCAGTTGGCTGCTAACATTTACTTTTGTTACTTGTAGCTGGGTATTTTTTGGCACTCCCAACTGGGAAACTGCGGTGAGTTTTTTTGAAGGAATTTTCCATCCTGCAGTCACAAGTTTTCAATTTAACTTTTGGCAATTGTATTTAGTAATTGCAGTTATTGGCGCGCTCAACTTGTGGGGCGATCGCATCGCGAAACTATTGCAAACCGTATTGTCATTAAAAAACATTTTCTTTCGGGTTGTCTTAGTTTCACTGCTCGTGTATACTATCTTGATGTTGGGACCAAGTACCGTCGCGCCTTTTATTTACTTTAATTTCTAAGAAATATGAAAGACCGGGAATTTTTGCTGATTGTTACTTCTGTAATTCTCACTTTAATATTTTCAAACTTATCATTATTTCTGAAAAGCTTTGCTTCAACTCCTTTCGCCAGTGCAGAAATTAAAGAAGCAGCGCGCCAGATCGAAATAGACGGTTTCCGAAAATCAGAACAAGATTTTTGGAGCAAAATTAAAGATATTAACTTCGACAGCCTCCCCAAAGAACCAGAAATTTCTTCTGTCCAAACCGAAACAAAAGCGCCCGTTGAACCCCCAAAGTCTGCTACAGCTAAAAAACCAACCCCAGCTAAAAAAACAACCCCAGCTAAACCTAAACTGACCCGACCTTATCGCAGATTTTTATTTATTGGAGATTCCGTAATGTTCGACTTAGGAATTCAACTCCAGTACACTCTTAAGAAAAAATACAATATCGCCGATACGAAAATTGACTACAAGGTAGCGACCGGATTAAATCGGATAGATTATTATGATTGGTATGCTAGAACTCGCCAAGTTATTAATAATTACCAGCCGGATGTAGTGATTGTTTTGTTTGGAGCAAATGACCGTCAAAATATCATTGATTCTCAAGGAAAAGGTCGGGCTGTTATGACAAAAGAATGGCAAAAAGCTTATCAAGAAAGAGTTGAAAGATATGCCAATTTACTTGATTCGTCATCGGTGAGAAAAGTGTATTGGGTCGGTCAATCGATGCCTAACAAATCTTCGTATCTCCAAGCTTTTCCCATCATGAACGATATTTATAAAAATGCCAGCAAATCTTCAGCCAAAATCGAATTTGTTTCTACTTGGGACACTTTTGCACCCGGAGGAAGATTTGTTCCAGTAGTTGCTAATAAATCGGGTAAGCGAGGCTATGTAAAAAATAATGACGGCTTGCACTTTACATCCCACGGAGCTCAAATTATCAGCGACTTACTCGTTGACCAAATGGTAAGCGACAAAATATTAAAAGCTCCGACAAAGAAATGACTATAGTAGGTTGGGTTTCGTTGCCCAACCTAAAATTTGGACATTTCACCAATTATTGCAAAATAATATATTTAGTTCGGGACGCACATTGGCCTTGATTAACTAGGTTTATAGGGAAAATCTAGGCTTGAGTTATAATAAATTTACTCGTGAAACCGGGTTTATAACTCCCTATGCGTTCAGGACTAATATTGACAAAAAGCCACAGTAAATGTAATGCTGAATTCAGCATCCAACAACGGCCTCCATATCTAGCAATTGTCATGGCGACAAATTATGACGAGCAATATGTGGAAACTCGATCGCACTAACATCCCTGAGTCAATGGGGTGCAGCGGCAGAGCGCTAATCTTCACTCTCACTAAATATACTCAACCTTGGCAAAGAATAAACCTAGTTAAAAAAATCCTGCAACAGTGCGGCATCGAGCCTTTTGCTGAAGTTTTGGGCGTACCCAACAGCGGAATATTCAGAGAAAATATACCGGAATCCCTCAGAAAACCGCATCCGAATTTGCTGTTTCGCGCTTTGGCAATTCAGGCATTTGGGAAGGTGGGAGAGGGGCTGATATCAAGTGAGAGAAAGGCTAAAGCAAGTAATTTTAGCAAAAATCTGCTGGCGGCGTTAGAACAGGAAGCGCGAGGGGGATCGACTCCTTTAATTCGGTGGTCTGCGGCTGTTAGTATTAAGTCAATTTGGTTGGATGAAGCAGGGCAACAACAAGGCAAGGAAGGTGCTGTCAATGTCACAATCAATGCAGAGGAAATTGAGGGACGGGTTGTAGAAGAGCAAATTCAACTATTAGCAAGCAACAAATTTGCTTTGGGCGACAGCCGCAGAAATGACAGCCACAAGGAATATGATAATTGTCTCGATTTTTGGGTGTACGGCCCTAGCTGGCTGCTGCCGAGCCTGCCAATGAATGGCGACGAATATCTATTTTGGATTGATCGAGTATTTGCTGCGATCGCACTTACGGGCCCGTACAAATTGAGTGCCGACAACGATGCAGCGGTAACAAACTTTTTGGAAGTGGCAGAAAATAATTTTAATGACTTGGAATTCTCCAAAATACTTGCCAAAATTTTTGAGTTTCTGCACCACCCGGAAGCGAGAGTTAAAAATCTAGCTACAATTATTTTAGAACCTTACAAAGACAAGATTGACCGAAAATCGGCGCAGATTCTGACAGCGCTCCTATATAAATTTAATGTAAAATATCAGCCTTTAGAATCCCTTACTATTCCCGAAATCGAGGAGTACAAAGCGTCACTATATTTCGGTAAAATGGAAATTGACGACTTGTATTGTGAGGCTTTGGCGCTGTGCGGCGATCGGGATGTCGAACTCGCAAGTTTCTTGTCCGCTAAACAAAGGGAATACCAACATACTCTAGAGGAGCATATCAACAATCTCAGCAAGTTAGTTAAGTCAATCATAAATTGCCAGAGCTTGTTAGATGCTAATAGAGAACTTTTGTATTTGACTGTAGATCGGCTGGAAAAATGGGATTACACTCTAGACAATAAACTGGCGGCGCACCGCAAAAAAATTCAAAACCTGAGCTTGGATAAAAGTACCTCCGAGCAGTGCATAAACCTCGACAATGAACTCAATCATATCAGAGATTCTTTGCAGTATACGTTGTATGAAGTCACATCAAATATTAACAGTCAAATTAGAGAGTTAGAACTTTCGGCATCCAAAAATAGCAAGACGGCAACAGATATGTTTAGGTGGACGTGGCTATTGTTCGCGGTGGGGTTTTCAGTAGGGTGGTTTTTTTATTTATTAAATTTAGTGATTAACTGGATATTCGCGGTCAGCTACACCAGCGAATTTCTAGTTTATTGGACTATTTTATTTAGTATAATGGTGGTATTTTTATTAGTATTAGCTGTATTCTTTTCGGCGCTCGCTGCTTTTGACCAGCGCCGAGAATCTAAATTAATTCCTCAATTTGATAGCTTAAGCCAAATAGGGAGCAGTTTTTCTATATTGTGGCAAAAAATATATTTGCAGCAGTTTTTACCGTCGGTGCGATCGAATTAAAAGTTTCAGTTGACAGTTGTGGGTACGACTGTTGTCAAAAGGAAAACGGAAGAGGGAAGATAGTTTTTCCTTCCCCTTCCCCCTCTTAAGAAAGTTAGGATGCGGTTGTTGCTGCTACTTTCTGGGTGTTGCTACCTTGATTTTCCTGTTGAATTAACTCAACTTTATATCCATCTGGGTCTTGCACAAAAGCGATGACTGTTGAACCGTGCTTCATCGGGCCGGGTTCGCGACTAACTTTACCGCCGCGAGCTTTAATTTCATCGCAAGTACCGTAAATGTCGTCAACGCCGATCGCAATATGACCGTAAGCATCCCCCAAATTGTACTCTGTGACGCCCCAGTTGTATGTTAATTCCAAAACTGTAGTGTCTGATTCGTCGCCGTAGCCAACAAAAGCCAGAGTAAATTTACCGTCTGGATAGTCCTTTTTTCGCAGCAATTTCATGCCCAGAACCTCGGTGTAAAATTTGAGGGACTCTTCCAGGTTGCCGACTCGGAGCATCGTGTGTAGTAGTTGCATTTAGCTCACTCCAAATTTTTTAAGCTTTCATCTATTTTAGCGATTTCTTGCTGAAAAAACTCGCGCCTCAACCGTCGCAATTGCCGCAGGTTGACAACTGTCTATTTGATTTAGCTTTGTACTTCCACCACACCCCTAAACATATTCATGCCGCAAGTAAATAGGTATCGTCCAGGTTTTTGAGGGGTGAATTCAACAGCCGTTACCTGATTTAGAGGTAATTCTCGCACAATGTGAAAATCTGGTAACAACACTTTTTCCAGACAACTGTTGGGGTCGCGCCTCAAGAAATTGAGCCTGACTAATTGACCGACTTTCACAACTACAGTGGCCGGCTCATAACCCCCATCTACAGTAATAGTCAACTCTTGTATCCCCTGAATAGATTCAGCTTGCCACCCTTTAGCTTTACTGAACAAAAACCACCACAATTCCAAACCAATTAATGTTAAACCACCTATTGTGACGCCAACTTTTAAACCTAGTGGCTGTTCAATGCTGCGGAATTGAGTCGTAGAAGTAGAATGCTGGACGGACATTTCGGAAGCTTGAACTCCCGATGCAATTCCCATCACAAGTCCTAAACTCGCGAGACGGCCCCAAATTTGACGATGGTGTAACATTTTTCTAATTCCTCCAAATTTAGGCAATAGATTTGGCTTGAAAATTCCGCAAACGCAAAGCATTAGTAATTACAGAGACTGAACTGAAAGCCATTGCTGCACCAGCGATAATTGGATTTAGCAGCCAGCCAAACATGGGGAACAAAATGCCCGCCGCGATCGGTATTCCAGCGATGTTGTAAATAAACGCAAAAAACAGATTTTCGCGGATGTTCCGCATGGTGGCGCGGGAAAGTTTAATTGCTGTAACTATGCCTTGCAAATCTCCTGAAATTAAGGTAATGTCGCTGGCTGCGATCGCCACATCGGTGCCGGTGCCGATCGCAATTCCCACGTCTGCTAAGGCCAAAGCCGGCGCGTCGTTAATTCCGTCTCCCACCATCGCGACAATTTTTCCTCCCCGTTGCAGGGCTTGGATTTGAGCTGCTTTTTGGTCGGGTCTAACTTCGGCAAAAACGCGAGTAATGCCCACGGATTGGGCGATCGACTCCGCAGTCGCGCGGTTGTCCCCCGTCAGCATCGCTACCTCCAAACCGAGCTTTTGAAGTGCTTTCACCGCCTGCGCTGACGACGGTTTGAGGGCATCCGCAATGCCCAGAATTGCCTCTATTTTGCCTTCTACAGCCATCCAAACAACCGTTTTGCTCGCAGCTTCCAAAGCTCTGGCGCGCAGTTCCAGATATTCAGTATCGCAGCCTAGTTCCTGCATCCACCTCAGCGTTCCCAGGGCGATCGACTTTCCGGCTACAACTCCGCGAACACCACTCCCTGCGATCGCCTCAAAATCCTTAACATCCGTCAAATTAACCTCTTGAGATTGAGCGTACCTCACAACAGCTTCCCCCAAAGGATGCTCGGAATTGCGCTCGACAGACGCCGCCAATTGCAGCAACTTTAACTCATTGCTGTTCGCCGTTCCCCTAATTGTCACAAAATCAGTTACAGTCGGCTTGCCTTCGGTGAGGGTTCCAGTTTTATCTAACACGATAATTTGGATTTTATGAGCCAATTCTAAACTCTCGGCTCCTTTAATTAAAATCCCGTTTTCTGCACCTTTACCAGTTCCCACCATCACAGCAGTCGGAGTCGCCAAACCCAAAGCACACGGACAGGCAATAATCAGCACTTCCACCATTGTTACGGTTGCAAAAGTGATGTTTCCAGTGGCGTTAAACCAGATAATAAAAGTAGCTATAGCGACGGCAATTACTGCGGGTACAAACCAACCAGTTACTTGGTCTGCTAACTTTTGAATCGGTGCTTTTGAACCCTGTGCGTCCTGCACCATCTTGACAATTTGAGCTAAAAATGTATCTTTGCCAACTCTTGTCGCCCGAAACTTGAAGCTGCCAGTTTTATTAATTGTGGCTCCGATAACTTCGTCGCCAAGCTGCTTTTTCACAGGCAAACTTTCTCCCGTAACCATTGCTTCGTCTACCGTCGAAGCACCCTCAATTACCTCTCCATCTACGGGGATTTGCTCTCCCGGCCGCACCTGCACGATGTCGCCAATTTCCACTTGGGCGATCGGCACTTCCAACTCTTCCCCGTTGCGAATTATCCGAGCAGTTTTTGCTTGCAAACCCATGAGTTTGCGAATGGCCTCCGAAGTCTCTCCCTTCGCGCGATTTTCTAGGGTTTTCCCCAACAAAATTAAGGCGATAACGCTAGCGGCTACTTCGTAGTAAACACTAGGAGTCAAACCTTGGGCAGTGAAGAAACCGGGAAAAAAGGTCACAAATACAGAATAAAAGTAAGCAGCACTCGTACCCAAAGCAATCAGGGTATCCATTGTTGCTACGCGCCGTTTTAGGGATTTCCAAGCTCCCACATAAAACGATTTCCCGCACCAGAATTGTACTGGTGATGTCAGGACTAATTGCAGCCAAAAATTGTGCAGCCATGCGGGAATAAATGGCAGATGCAAGCCGGTCATCGCTGGAATAGCGCCCACAACTAGCAGGATGCTGATGATACCTGCTGTCCAGAGTTTCCGCTGCAAGTTTTGAGATTCAGATTTGCGATCTGCTTGTTCGGAAT
Source organism: Microcoleus sp. Pol17C6 (assembly GCF_036701145.1). Classification (NCBI taxonomy): domain Bacteria; kingdom Bacillati; phylum Cyanobacteriota; class Cyanophyceae; order Oscillatoriales; family Microcoleaceae; genus Microcoleus; species Microcoleus sp. Pol17C6. The sequence continues at coordinate 3,750 of NZ_JAUBQH010000016.1, read as the reverse complement.
CATCCTCTGTCGCCGCCATTTCTGGAAGTGGCAAAGCTTGGTATCCCGCATCATCAACCGCCGATTGAATTGTTTCTAAGTTGGTTTGCTGGGAGTCGTATTGGATGGTTGCTTGTTCCATCCCAAAATTGACATGACACTCAATTACGCCGGGAACAGATTGAATGGCTTGTTCGATAGATGAAGCACAAGAAGCACAACTCATGCCCCGCAATTTAAGTGTGAGATTGTCCATATATGCCATCCTCAATGAGACTTTACCCTTTGTCTTTAAATAGTTGGATAGCCCGCCGATGCGATCGCTTTCCTAACTTCACTTTCTGACTTAGCGGTTTGAATCGTGACCAATTTTGTCTTGAGATCGGCCTCAACCTTTGAGGCTGAGTCAATGGCTTGGACTGCTTTTGTTATTGTATTCGCACAAGCAGAACAAGCCATCTTAGGAACTTTTAGCTGTAAAGTCATAGTTTGAACCTCAGCAGAAACTACTCTGCTCAATAAATGAATTAACTCCATTGTAAAGTCTCCAGTTCACTGGAGAGTCAAGAGGAATTGCGAAATAAATCAGAAATTATCAAAAAAGTGGTTTGACACGCTACCCATAGGGGTAAGGCGCGCACTGTGCACCCTACATAATTCGGTTGTCAGTCCTGTACATCTTAAATTTGAGTTCGATAGACGGTACAGCAATAATTCTTTACAATTCCGAGGCAAAAATTTCATCCTAATTTCATTTATATGTGGAAAGCTGAAGATAAATGGCCGTTTTAAGGATATAAAATCGATGAAACCAATTTCATTAAAAACAGGCTTTGCAGCCCTGATATTGACCGCCACAGCCGCTTTAACCAGCGGAGTGCTTGCAGCTTGTTCAAAAGCCCCTTCCAGCGAAGCTCAAGCCCCAAATGTTACGGCTGCAACCGAAGCAAACAACAAGCAAAACGTGGCCCAAGGCGGTGGCATGAATCATGGCATGAATCATGGCACGAATCACGATATGTCAATGGATTTAGGCCCTGCTGATGCCGATTACGATTTGCGGTTTATTGATGGCATGACAGTACACCATCAAGGTGCTGTAAAAATGGCTCAAGATGTGCTTAAACAATCCAAACGCCCGGAAATGAAAAAACTTGCCACTGATATAATTGCTGCTCAAAACCGCGAAATCAATCAAATGAAAGAGTGGCGAAAAACTTGGTATCCCAAAGCCAGCAGTACGCCGATGGCTTATCACGCTCCAATGGGTCACATGATGGCAATGACTCCCGAACAAATGCAAAGCATGATGATGAGCATGGATTTAGGGGCCGCTGACGACCAATTTGACTTGCGATTTATCAATGCGATGATTCCTCACCACGAAGGAGCTTTAGTGATGGCTGAAGATGCTTTGAAGAAGTCAAAACGCCCGGAAATGAAGAAATTGTCTCAAGAAATTCTGACTTCGCAAAAGCAAGAAATTGAGCAAATGAAACAGTGGCGGCAAACTTGGTATAAACAGTAATTTAGCTCACCTCAACAAAACGTGACCCAAATCCCCAAAATGAGTGACCTTAATCACAGTAGCTCAATAGTTAAGAAAATACTTGCTTCACAAAAGCAAGAAATTGAGCAAATGAAAAAGTCGCGACAACCTTGGTAGACAAAGTAATGTAGCTCGACTGTGGCTGTCAGCATTTGTCTGACTCCACCTCAGTTCCCTGAGAGTACCTACACCTACTGTAGATAATTGAACCGCCTTACCTCTAAAGTAGTAGAAAGTTACGTAAAAATACTGTAGACAATTGCTCAGCCCTACCTCTAAAGTAATAGAGAGGTCAGCAAAAAGCTATATACATAGAGAGGGTAGTTTATGATATTGAATACCTTGGAATTAAACAGCACTTATAAATCAAATGCAGCCGTAGATGAGCTACGGAGCGAATTGACAAAAGAAATTGCAGCGCCAGCAGAGATAAAAAAACCGGAAAAAAATCTACAGCAAAATCGCTTGTCATTAGGCGAAACTTATCTTCGTATTTTAGAATCTGGTGGGCATCTGGGCTGCTGATTCAAAATTTTATTCTAATTTCATCCTAATTTCATTTGACCGTGAAATACTAGGTTGAGTAGAGCATTTCTAGCTCTTGGTCATTGCTTAGCGGTCGCTTCTTGGAAAATGCTAATAAGTAACTTTACTTAAGGGGTATCACTTACTTACCTTGGCAAAATACCAACTGCTAAACCTGTGGCACTCAACCTGATTTCAAGGACAATGCCAACGATGATATTCCACAAATATGCTCAGTGTTCGGCAATTATTAGCAGCTTGTCGGGAAGTTTGCTCAGCCTAATTTTGCTAAGTTCTCCTGCCGCTGTTTTTGCCCACGCTGGCCACGGAGATGAATTTCAGCATAGCGACGAAGCAACTGAAACTCCTACTGCTATTTCTGTCGATGCCGCAACAGCAAAACGATTAGGAATTAAAGTTTCCCCTGCCGCTCGCCAGCGACTAGATATCGGCATCAAAACCACAGGACAAATTGAAACTTTACCCAACGAAAAAGTAGAAGTTACGGCTCCTGTTGCTGGGAAAGTAATAGAGTTGCTGGTTAAGCCTGGGGACAAAGTATCAAAAGGCCAACCCGTTGCGGTGTTATCGAGTTCAGAATTAGGACAGTTGCGGGTTGAATCTCTCTCGAAACGTGCCGAAGCTGAGGCAGATTTGCAGCAAGCGGAAGGCGATCTCAAACTAGCACGAGAAAATTACGATCGCCAACTTCAAATATCCGCAGCAGAAATCGCCCAAGCCAAAACCCAATTGACAGCGGTAACTAAGCAGTACCAACAAGAACAAGAATTAGTAAACAAGCGTTCTGTGGTGCAAGCCGCTAAAGAAAACTATCAGCGTCAAGTTGAAATAGCGCAAGCAGAAATAGCGCGGGCAGAAACAGAATTAACTGTTGCTAAAGAACAGTTCGATCGCGACAAAGAATTAGTGGCATCTGGGGCGATCGCGCGGCGCACAATGCTGGAATCGCAAGCCCACTTCGCCGAAGCAAAAGCCGCTGTTGCTAAGGCAAAAAGCCGTCCTGAAGTTATCAAAGCCGAAACCGAAATTAAACAAGCCGAAGTAGACCTCCCTATGCGGGAATTGCGGGAATCTCAAGGCAGAGTAGCAGAAGCAAAAGCTCAACTTACCAGAGCTCAGAGCCGCCGGGAAGTCCTAGAAGCCGAGAACCAACTCAAACGCGGCAAAACTGCCGTCGAAGTCGCTCAGTCGCGCATTCGCTTGGCTGACGCAGCCTATCAAGCGCGGCTCCAACAATTAGGAACTGTTGCCAACGATCGAGGACTCGTTACCGTAGTTGCTCCGATTTCGGGGACGGTAGCCGATCGCGAAATCACCCCAGGCGAGTCAGTAAACGCTGAAAAACCGTTGATGAGTCTCTTAAATGACAGCCGCGTTTTTGCCACAGCCAATATTTACGAAAAAGACCTGAATAAAGTAAAACCGGGTCAGGAAGTCAGGGTAAAAGTCGCTAATTTACCCGATCGCATTTTTAAAGGAAAAATTACCTTTATTGGCTCATCCGTGTCAGGAGAAACGCGGGTTGTGCTGGTAAAAGCAGAAGTAGATAATATTAACGGCGAATTAAAGCCCGGACTGTTTGCTGAGTTGGAAATTTTCACCGACAAAACAGCAACAAATATTTTAGCAATTCCGAGTGCAGCGGTAGTGGATGTTAGCGGTAAAAAAACCGTTTA
>NZ_JAUBQH010000114.1:0-6732 GCF_036701145.1 Microcoleus sp. Pol17C6 | reverse complement strand
GTGATGCTATATCTGCCCATTCTTGTAACTTTTTTATGCCTTCTCTTATTCCTCAATCACAGACCTGAATCCTTACGTCAGGCAATTCCTCTTGCCAACGTCGTAACTGGTTGCAAGCTTCCCGTAAAATCCACCAACCTAAAGGATTAATTAATCCTGTTTCTTCAGCAACAGGGATAAATTGATCGGGTGAAATTATGCCTTTGGGATGATTCCAACGGATTAAAGCTTCAAAACCTTTAATTTCTCCAGTAACGAGGGAAACAATAGGTTGATAGTACAAGCAAAATTCTTGTTGAGCGATCGCTTTTCGCAAGTCTTGCTCCAGTTCGAGGCGTGCGATCGCATCCGCTTGCATCTGCGGATCGAAAACCTGATAGTTACCACTTCCCTGCTTTTTGGCTCGATACATCGCAATATCCACATCTCTAAGGATATCCATCGGTTGTTGATAATCCATTGCACTAGAAGTTATGCCAATACTCGCTTCGACTATCGCTTCATAGTCATTAAACTTAAAGGGTAACTTGAACTGTTCTAATAGTTCTTGAGCAACTGCAATCCCTGTTTCTATTTCTACTAAAATCACAAATTCATCCCCACCCATGCGCGTTGCAGTTTGGGAAGATTTTAAACATCCTTGCATCCGCTTTGCTACGCACTTTAGTAGCTCATCTCCTGCTAAATGTCCCAGGCTATCATTAATAATTTTAAAGCGATCTAAGTCAATAAACAAAACAGAATAACTTGAATTTGCTGCAATTAGCTCCTGCAATCGCTTAATCAACCAGTCTCGATTTGGCAAACCTGTTAAGGAGTCATAAAAGGCATTATGCTCTAATTGAGCTTGACTTCTGTACAAGTCTTGCAGCGTTTGAGAAAGTTCTGCTGTTCGTTCCTTGACTCTGATTTCTAATTCTTGATTTAGCTGTTTTAAGTCTGCACGAGCCTTAGTATGTTCACCAATTTCTTGCAATAAATGCTGATTTTTAACTTCAATAGTTTTAGTTAAATCTCGCAGTTCTAAATGAGTTTTAATTCTCGCTAAAACCTCTTCTTTTTGAAAAGGTTTAATAATATAATCTACTGCTCCTAAAGATAAACCTCTGACAACATTATCTGTTTCCGAAAGAGCCGTAATAAAAATTACAGGAATTTTACTCCATAGGGGGTTTAGTTTCAAGCGTTCATAAGTTTCAAATCCGTTTATTCCGGGCATCATTATATCTAATAAAATTAGGTCGGGAATCACATAATTTATTTTTTGAATAGCACTTTCTCCATCTTGAGCGACCAAAACCTCAAAACTAGCTTCACTGAGGAAATCCGCTAAGATTCCTAAATTAGCAGGGACATCATCCACTACCAAAATTGTATTTGAGTAAGAATTTAAATTTTTCATAAATTTATTTCCTTGTATTGAGTGAGCATTTCCAAAATTTTTTTCTCTTAAAACTCTTTAGCTAACTGCCGCAATTTTGACGCAAATGACATATATTTTGGATCGGTTTCTTCAAGAGTTTCTGTCTGTTTTATAATCTCTTTCAAATTACCTCGCAACGCTAAATTAAACAGTTTATCTAATGCTTCTGGAGGAGGAGGAACAATTTTATCGTAATTGGGTTTCCTGCCTGAAGGCATCAATGATACAGCTTCATAAATCCACTCTATTTGTAAATGAAGTTCTAACTTTTCTAAAAGTTCTTCAGCTTGAACTGGTTTGGCTAAAAAATCAACAGCTCCAGCTTGTAAGCTTTGATTTTGGTCTGTTTCAAAAACACTCGCCGAAGAAACAATTATTTTAATATCTTTTAATTCTAAGCTTGTTTTCCAGTATTCCATCAATTGAAATCCATCCATTTCTGGCATAACTAAATCTGTAATCACTAAATCTGGTTTAGCCTGAATAGCTATGTTCAATCCTTGTTTACCGTTAGTCGCTTCTATTACTTCAAATCCTAGAGGAGTCAGTAAATTAACAATGACCGAGCGATTTTCCCAACGATCGTCAATCACGAGAATTTTTTGGGGATTTCCTTTAAATCCAATAATTTTACCTTTGTCAGTTTGAGAACTTTTATTAACCCATTCTGTAGCTTCTAATAATTCTAAATCAAACCCAAAAATACTGCCCATTTGTAATTGACTGGTGACTTGAATGGTACTACCCATTAATTGAATAATTTTTTGAGTGATTGCCAGTCCTAATCCCGTTCCTTCTGCTTGATTTTTGCGAGATCCAACTTGTTCAAAAGGTAAAAATATTTTGGCCATTTCTTCGGGTTTAATTCCGACTCCTGTATCTTTAACACTGAAGCGAATTTTACAGCAAGTTTGATGGGAAAAATTAATAGTCTTTTCAATTACACTGACACTAAAACTTATGTCTCCTATTTTTGTAAATTTGATGGCGTTACCAATAAGGTTAATTAATGCTTGTCGCAAGCGCTTTTCGTCGGCATGAATGGCAATGGGTAAATCGGGATCGGGTTGGTAGCTAAATTTGAGACTTTTTTGTTCAGCGCGAATGCGACAAATTTCGGCAACGGCCTGCAGAAAAGCGGGAAAATGAAATTCTGTGGGGTAGAGTTCCATTTTTTGAGCTTCTATTTTAGACAAATCGAGAATATCGTTAATTAAAGTTAGCAGGTGAGAACCGCACTGGTAGATAATTTCAACGCTATTTTGTTCGTGTTCTCCTAGTTTGACAGAACGTTTGAGGATTTGGGCATAGCCTAAGATACCGTTGAGTGGGGTTCGCAGTTCGTGACTCATGTTAGCCAGAAATTCGCTTTTGGCGCGGTTGGCATTTTCTGCGGCTTCTTTGGCGGCATAAATTTCTTGTTCGGCACGTTTGTATTCGGTAATGTCTTCTACTGTACCTTCGTAGTAGAGAATATTGCCATTTTCATCACAAATAGCGCGAGCATTTTCTGAAATCCAAATAATACTACCGTCGCGGCGATAAACTTGAGATTCAAAGTCGGCAACACTGCCGCAATCGCCTATAATTTTTACGAATTCTTCTCGGCGGTTGGGATCGATATAAAGTTGTTGGTTAAGATTGGTTAATTTGCCAATTAATTCATCAGGAGAATTGTAACCATAAATTTCAGCCAAGGCTGGATTAGCGCTAAGATATTCGCCGGCTGGTGTAATTTGAAAAATTCCGTGAATTGAATTTTTAAAAATACTGCGATATTTGGCTTCAGCAGCTTGCAATTCTTTTTCAAATTGTTGGCGCTTTTTGCGGTTGCTGACCAAAGCCATAAAAATGTAAGTAACTACCGCTAATACTAGCAGTGCAAACCCGAGGATTTGATATTTTCTACCAACTAACTGATTCAGTCGCTGTTCCAATAAACGATCTAAAAGTGGAAAAGCTGTATCGTAAAGTTTTAATTGGGACTCTAGGGCAGTTTTGGCTGCCGCTGTATATACGAATGGCTTTAAGTTGATGCTATTGGCATTAATGATATCTTTGTCGAGTAAGTCAATAAATCTTTTGATATTCTTGAAATTTGCGCGCACGCTAGTGGATAGCTGCCGCTGAATTTGAGGATTAGCATTAGCAGAAATTTGCAAGCCTCTTTCGACTGCTTGTATAGGCGGTGCAATTAAACTCCGAATAATCAAAAGTTTGGCTCGATCGCTGTCTGCAATTTTTTGTTTAGCGTGTTGAGCGGCGATATTTGCACCGATATCTTTAGCTTGAGCCGTATTCTCTATCGTTAATGGTAGCTGCGTGACAACGGTATCCATTAAATAATAACTGTCTAAAGATGGGTCGAGAATGAGATTAGAAACATCTCCGATGTGTGCAATTAAATCGAGGATATCGTTAACAACAGTTGTATGTGCTTGCCAGCTTTGGGTAGGAGATAAGTTTAATTTTTGCTTTTTTAATCGCTGCCAGTTGCCATTAATGGAAGTTTTGAGCGCTAGGCATTGCGGGCTAGTTTTAAATTGGGGCGATAGCTGTTTTTCCACGGCATTGAGGTTTTGGATTGCCGTCTCGATCTTTTCTGTTGCCGTGGCGATCGCAGGGGCTAAAGACTTGTCCCCATTTAAATATTGATTAACTTGCGTGCGGTGTTCAATAACAGCGACAAGCAAATTTTTCAACGGATAGTTATATGCCAAGCCGACTTTTTCTTCTTGAGCAAATTCAATTTTAATATCAATTTCAGCAATTAATTGATAAACTACCAGAGCAAAAGGAAATATAAAAATCAACAACAATGCCATTAAATTTATGGGTTCGGTGAGGCGCTGGTGTAAGGGCTTGTTCATAATCTAATAAGTAATAGATAATAATTTATTTTTAAAGAGCTATTAAAATGATTGTCAATCTGCGCTCTAACCTCATGGTAGAATTTGACAATTTCCTTAGTAGCTGTTTGTCCATTATGTAAAGAGACATACCCCGTTATTCCTACACCTACAAAAATATTTAGGATAAAAGGCCGAACCAAGATCATGCCTAACGGAATTTTTGGAGTTGCCGTCATTCAGTAACTGATTGAGACTTTTTTATAATTTGCCCAGCAGGTACCTGACTAATATCAATATTACGCTGTCTTTTGCTGAATATCTATTCTAGTTGAAAGAACATACTAATTAATGTCATCTTTATTACAGTACATAAAAATTCATGTAATGTAACAGACTCTAGTCCTATAACTATTCAATCCTCTTCTCTACGGAAGACTCCTACCTTTGGTAAATATTTTATTGTTATAGACCATAGAGTAATACATTTTTTAACAATTTATATATAGAATTGTTGCTAAATCTCAGAAAAGACCTCTCTCCAGCATCTTAACTTCTAGAACTTACGCATTGACAAAATGTTTATATTTTGTATAAGTGTCCTTAGAGGCGATCGCTATTTCCATAGCAGACAGAATTCAGTCAAATTACTCAACTTGTCATTGGGCCGAGAAACATTAGACATCTCCCCAAAAGCTGAATCACCTACTGGGACACAATTGTGCAGAATATGCACTGCCAGTTGACTTCACCTCGATTTGACGACAACATCAGGATGAGAAGCAATTCTAGTTAAAAGCTAGTCCAGAAATAGCGCTTAGTTTAGTCGTTTTTTTGATAATGATGAGGGAGAGTCTACATCATCAAACGATCGGTAAAGCTATTGAGTAGAGGATTGATATTGCTGGGGCGATCGCCCTTCCTTCGCTCGCATTCAAACAAACTTAGCTACAATGAGCTATACTGTGCTCGGCGACTCCCCAAATCGAACAATTTGCCGTGGTTTATGTCTAACTCCTCCCTCCTCACCCCTGGTTCGACTCTCGAAAAACGCTACCGCATCCTCCGCGAATTGGGCCGGGGCGGCTTCGGCCGCACTTACCTTGCCGAAGATATCAACCGCTACAACGAACATTGCGTGCTCAAAGAGTTTTCTCCGGTGGTGCATAGCCCGAAAGCTGCCGAATTGTTCGATCGCGAAGCGAGTATGCTTTACCACCTCCAACACCCGCAAATTCCAAGGTTTCGAGAACTCCTGCGAACGGATTTGGGCGGGAATCAATCTTTATTTTTAGTGCAAGATTATATCAAGGGTCAAACCTACGAAGAAATATTGATATCGCGCCAGCAGCAAGGTAAAAATTTTACCGAAGCCGAAGTTACTCAACTGCTATTTCAGCTTTTACCAGTTTTAGAATACATCCACTCAAAAAATTTAATTCACCGCGATATTTCCCCGGATAATATTATTCAGCATGATGCTGACAAACTACCCTTTTTAATTGATTTCGGTTCTGTCAAACAAATTGCAGCCAATGCCGTACTTCAGTTTAACGGACAATCGGATACGGCGATCGGCAAACAGGGTTATTCGCCAGCCGAACAAATGCGACTGGGGAAAGTTTCTGCTGCTAGCGATTTGTACGCTTTAGCCGTCACGGCTTTGGTACTGCTAAGCGGCAAAAAGCCTCAAAAATTGTACGATATCAATAATAAAACTTGGGATTGGCGATCGCACGTCAGTGTCAGCCCTAATTTAGCCACGGTATTGGATCGGATGTTAGCAGAACAACCGGGCGATCGCTACCAATCCGCAAAAGAAGTCCGCGAAGCACTCAAAGATCCAAAACTCTCTCAAATTGGCAGTATAATTTCCCAAATGGTGACAATGAACTTTGTCGGCCGCCCTTTCAAAAACACCACTCAAACTGCTACCAGCAATCATACTCCTGTTAACCCAAACCCTCAAATTGTTAACCATAACAGCACATTCAAGTTAATTCCTTGGAAAACCCTAGGGAGTTTAACTGTCGTTTTGGTGCCAGGACTTTTAGCTTTTAGTGTAGTCAAATCTGGTTTCACGTTGCCCAAGTTGCCGGAGTTACCTAAATTAACTTCGCGCCAGCAACCTCCCGATACATCCTTAGAGGAAGCAGAAATAATTCGTCAAGAAAAGATTGGTAAACGACGCAAAAATCTCAACATTGAGCAAGATATATTCTATCAAAAAGTTGATGAATTATATTACAATAAATATCCAGAATTACAAGGGCGCAGCTTGACAGAAAAGCCAGAAGATGCTGAAATTAGGCGAAAATGGTATGAAGTTGCTGAGGATTTATTGGACAAGTTGGAGAAAGGAGGACGGTTGTGAAATTTAAGATATAGCGATCGCAAATGATTTGTAAATCATCGAGCGTGTATAATGAGAGATGTAAATCTAAGTATAAGTTGAGATGT
>NZ_JAUBQH010000187.1:0-1003 GCF_036701145.1 Microcoleus sp. Pol17C6 | reverse complement strand
GACAATCCCGTAAATTGCTTGGCATCACGAAAAATAAATTCAATCTGGAAACGAGCCTGATAATATTCAACAATTTGCTCAGGCAGTAAGTGAATATCAGTGCTAAATAATAAAGCATTTTTAATTTCTCCGTTGGCTTGAACCTCAGAGATACAAGCCAACCTAATTTGGCAATTTAAACAACAACTCCACACCACCAATGTATATAATGAAACTCCCGGTTTTAGGTCTTTAACAAAATTAAGACGGCTCAAATCATGGCAGTCAACCTTACCATCATATTTACGTGCAGCTCCCAGTTTCTTTTGTTCACCTGTATAAAGATAGCGTAGGTTAGCATCAACTCTTAACTTGCCAATAAAGTCTAAATTTAACTCCCGCACAGCATCCCAGAATTTAGAGCGGTAGTAATAGCCATCAGCGACCAAATAACGTACAGAATTTGGGAAGAAATAACGAGTATTCTTTAGATGGTGTGCTCCCGTCATCAACTCTTGTGATGTCAGGCGTAGAGCTTTGAGACTCCTGTTTTTTGCGAGATTTTTTTGACCCGCTATTCTTCGGTTTTTGTGGCAGTTTTTTCACCTTCTTTATTTGAGGGCGTGATGGAGTTTGTTCTACGCTCAAGCTATAAGATAAACGACTCTCAATTTCGACAATAGAAATTACAGAAATTTCCAACCCCTGTGACGATTTCCCCGCTACACCATTATAAAAATAACCCTTACCGTCAGTTTTTTTGCCACTTTTTCTTAAAAAAGAACAATCGATAACGGCAATGACTGTGTGTTCAGGATTTAAGGCAGATTCGAGGAAATATTGATTAAATTGTGGAAAATTAAAGCTTTTGAGAAAGTGACGACGGTAGGTTTTTTCGCTCAAATAACTATAACGACTGAGATTCGTGAAGTTGACCAAACCAAAGGACCAGCAAAATAGTTGAGAATAAAGTGATTAAAAACTTCTTTTGGGGTTGACTAATCCCTGGCATTTGTTGTAAGAT
>NZ_JAUBQH010000186.1:0-1009 GCF_036701145.1 Microcoleus sp. Pol17C6 | reverse complement strand
ATACCAATTTAATATGAAGCTGCATAGAATAGGGCTTCAAGAATAAACTTGTAAGATGACAACGAACTAATTTGCTCAGAAGTGATTTTTTCAAGAACTTGTTTCAAGCGCTCTCGTAATTGATCGAGTGTTGTAAAAACCTCTCCAACAAGTTGCTGTTTGATATATTCCCAGACCCTTTCAATTGGATTAAGTTCTGGACTATGTGAGGGTTGACAGACAGGAATTAAATTTTCGGGCCATGAGAGCTCATTAGTGATATGAGCACCCGCTTGATCCATCTGAATGAGGGCAATATCTTCACCCAATTGTAGAGAAAGAGCGTCAATAAATTGCTGAAAATCTTCTCCGTTAAGATGAGCATATTCTTGGCAAAAATGCCAGCCACTCAATGGTTCGACTACCCCATACAACCAAAAATTTTCACGTTTCCACAGTATGGGAGCAACTGGTTTTACCCCCCTGGCTGTAATTACTTTTCCTGTCAATGTTTTCAATCCCAACCGGGTAACATCAAGGCACAAATATCGTAGCCTTTTACCCTTGCCCAAATAATTTTGAAACGTCAATACTGCTGGAATGATGTTTTTTTAAAAAGTTCCACTGCTTTTACGTCCTGTAAAGCACTTTGCGGACGTGGGACTTTGAGTTTTGCTTGGAAGCGATAATGCACCCAGGCATAGACTGTTGCATAAGTAAGGAATAGATTATACTCGCTTTTGAGCCATTCCACAATTTCCCCGTAGCTTTTGAAAGGGACTCCTGTTGCTAAACGTTCTTTTAGTCCTGCTAATGCCTCCATAGTCAAGTGTGGTACTTGTCCAGGGGCTTTTTTCACCAACAATAATTCCGACAATCCACCCCGTCGATACTTTTGTAACCAGCGAGTTATCGTAGATTTGTCTCTACCCAAACGATTCGCTAATTCTTGGTGCTGCTGTACTTGCCCTGTTTTTAACCACCATAATACTTGTATTCGTTCTTTCTGACTCGCTGTACGAGTATTTTT
>NZ_JAUBQH010000113.1:0-6856 GCF_036701145.1 Microcoleus sp. Pol17C6 | reverse complement strand
AACAATATGTCAACAGGGCTAACTTAGCCACGCTTAGGGCATTTGGATACTTTACAATCCTTAACATAATTGTGTTTGACAGCGCCTACCTACTTAACTTAACTATACAGAGGCTTTGATTGTTTTCGGAGATGTCTATTAGTTATACCCTGCCTCCGTACAGACCCCAACAGCGTCCATCTTTTACTGCTAAACATTTCAGGCTTTGCTACTTCAAGTCATTTTGTCTTTGATTTACAAAACTTTATGTCTTGTCCTATTTTGCACGTATCTCGGCTATATCTCTACATCAACGCAATCGCAATTACTCGGGACAGGCAAAGGGCTATTTTTGTGCCGTTACGACAACACCCTAAAAGTCTGGGATGAGAGAAAGTGGGGAGGCGAGCGCTAGTTTCAACCTTATTTTGCTGTACCGTTGCGTCCGATGGAGCCACCATTGTGGCAGGCGACGCATCTGGTCGCGTATATGTCCTGCGACTCGAAAGGATAGAGCCATTAACATCAATTTCTTACACAATCGTCGGCAAGGCGCAATTTGCAGAGTTTCAGCAGCAAACCTATCGCTGTCCTGCCCTTTGTCTCAACCTAGCTTTACCAGTCTAATTTTGAGCAGATCTAGCAACAATTTCAATATCGCTACTAGCGTCCCCGCCGACGCTGTTACCCATGAACGTATCCGAACTCATCCGAGCTACCTCGTGCCAGACTTAAGAAAAGTAAGAGGAACTGGGAGCAAGTCTAATGAGTTGTAAGAAGTGTCTGGCGATAGGTTTGCTGCTGTTAGCAACAGGTTGCGTGCCACAAAGGAACGAGCGACCCGTTTCAGAAAAAGAATTTGGTAAGGATTGGCCACTTACCGTACCCAGTGGCACCTTGGCTTGTGTTCTCCCTTATTGGCAAGATGTGCATTTCATTATCTTTATTTCTCCTGATGGCAAAGAATATACCCTTGAAGGCAAGAGCGAAACAAAGGGAAAATATCTCCCGATTTATTCAATTTTGAAACCTGCCTCCCAAAACCCACATTATAAATTTGTTGACCACAGGGTATTATCTGAGGAAGGTTGTAAATTGTGTTTTCAATAATTGCATCAAAAAATAAGCATTCGAGTCTTACAGCTTGGCGTTTAAAGCAGACTGTATAGAGCAAAAGGTGAAGAATAAAAACTTTGTTAGTTTATCGCAGACTTAAGAAAAGTAAGAGGATCTGGGAGACAAATCAAATGAACTGGAAAAAATATGCGGTAGTGTGTGGACTATTGCTGCTAACGACAGGTTGCACGACGGAAAAGAGGGAGCGGTTTATTTCAGAAAAAGAATTAGGTAAGGACTGGCCCCTTACTGTAAAAAGTGGCACCCTAGTTTGTAGAATTTCACCCTTGGAGCGGTGGGTTTTCTTTATTTCTCCTGATGGCAAACCACATAATCTTATCGGCAACAAAAAACTTTACCCAATTCTTCGCATTGTAAAACCTGCTATCAGAAACTCAGATTCTAGAGCAGATTCTAGATTTGTTGCCGACAATATCTTGCTTAAAGAAGGTCTTCAATTGTGCCCGGAACAATTTAGGCGGGTAGCCCGCTAATAGTTGCGGGGCGCAGCCGCGCAACTATATCATCAATGGTAGCCTGTCCCTTCCATGCTTAAAAACTGAAGAGACAACCAGGGGCGATCGGCTTTCTGGGCAACTCGTGCAAAAAGATGTTGAGGGCTACTTCTTTAATATCCTAAAATCCTCCTTTTGTTTGAGTGGATTCGGAAAGTACAAGTTTCCTTAAAGCCCATTCGCTTGTAAATATTTACACCATCCGGTGCTGCCTGAAGGGTGGCAAAAAGCGCTCCGAGTTTTTTGGCATAACTGAGCGTATAATGTGTGATTGCCGAGCCGTAACCCCGATTTCTAAATTCTTGCAGCGTACTGATATCAAAGAGGCTTGCTGTCTGACCAAGCAAAAAGATTGAACTCGTACAAACAGGCTTATTATCGACATACCCCAGAAACAATCTCAAAGGACGATTCTCCAAATTATCCAACTCTCCCACCCGCCGATAAAATTGCATAACGAAGTCATCTGGTGGCTCAAAAAGTGAAGCGATAATCTTTCCAAACTCATTGATTTCTTTGAAAGAGGTGGCCATGCGGAACTTGAGATTAAGAGGATACTGAACGTCTTGTGGTAAATCATCAAGATTTGCAACCATACCCATATCCACTTCATCTTCGATAAATCCATACTCTTCTAAGGTTGAAAAGACATAAGCATCCCGAAATTCTTCACAAGTCCACCAAGCTGCTGGTAAACGAGCTGAATTAAACTCTTCGCACATCTTGGCAATAGTACGCTTTCCGTCTTCGCTATCAAATTTTTTACTAATAACGAGATTAAAAGTATCTGTTTTGTAGCCCGAATTAATGAGAACGTAACTTTCTGTTTGTTCGACTTTCATGTCTGGAACGAATTGGAGTGGAAAATAAATATTCTTGCCAATGATTCCTGCCAAAACTAACTGGATTTGGTCGTGTATTCTAAATTCTTCCTCTATCATCTGCACCGTCTCCTTTCTGTCAATTTTATATACGGAACTGGGCCAGAGGTGTGAAAATGCCGTTAGCCTTAACCCTGCGAATGGAAGTGCGCTCCGAGCCGTGACGACAGTGCCAGACGTGCGAACCGTGGCTGCGGTGCAATTGTGCGAGCCGTTGCAGCCGTTCGATCGCGCCAAACGTAGAACCAATCTAGCAGAAGAATTGCTCGTTACTGACCAACCGAAAAATGCAGTCATTTCAGCCATTTGTTGTGCCGATCGAGCTACCGACTTGAGGAAATTGGCGAAGCTCGATCCCCATAACTTCTTCCTGCTTTACACTAAGCAGGCTAGTGATTAAGATTAACAAAAATACAAAAGGGTGGCTATGCTCGATCGCGCTCAATGGTTTTTGGTCGGTATGTCGATCGCACTTTCGCTTCAGCTAAGTCAGCCAGTGGCAGTAGCCGTATCAGTTGGTAAAGGCTTACAAATAGCACAAAGTAACAGTAGTGATGCTGCCGACAAAGTATATGAAGAAGCCGAGAAACTTTACGAACAAGGAACAGCGGAAGCAAAAAGAAGTGCGATTGTCAAATATGAAGAAGCATTAAAACTGTATCGGGCAGTAGGCGATCGGAATGGCGAAGCTAGCACCCTCAGCAAAATTGGCGTTGTCTATAATGATTTAGAAGAAAAAGAGAAAGCACTAGAATATTTCAACCAGTCTCTTCCCCTGAGTCGGGGAGTGGGCGATCGCAAGCAAGAAGCTATTACCCTCAACAATATCGGCGAGGTTTACTATAAGTTGGAAGAAAAAGAGAAAGCGCTAGAGTATTTCAACCAGTCTCTTCCCCTGAGTCGGGGAGTGGGCGATCGCAAGCAAGAAGCTATTACCCTTACCAATATCGGCTTAAGGTATACAGATTTAGGAGAAAACCCGAAAGCGTTAGAGTATTTCAACCAGTCCCTTCCCTTGAGCAGGGCTGTAGGCGATCTCCGTGGGGAAGCTACTACTCTCAACAACATCGGCTTAGTATACGCAAATTGGGGAGACAAAGAAAAAGCAAAAGAGTATTTCAACCAATCTCTTCTCCTTAGTCGGAAAGTGGGCGATCGCAATGCGGAAGCTATCACCCTTAACAACATCGGCTTAGTGTACAATAAGTTGGGAGACAAAGAAAAAGCAAGAGAGTATTACAGGCAGTCCCTTCCCCTGAGTCGGGCAGTGGGCAATCGCCGTTGGGAAGCCGTTACCCTCAACAATATCGGCTTATTATACGCAGAATTGGGAGAATACTACATAGCATTAGAGTATTTCAACCAGTCTCTTCCCTTAAGAAGAGCTGTAGGCGATCGCCGTGGGGAAGCTCTAACCCTCAACAACCTCGGCGGTCTATACAATGAGGTGAGAGAAGAACAAAAAGCGCTAGAGTATTTCAACCAGTCCCTTCCCTTGAGCAGGGCTATAGGCGATCGCCGTGTGGAAGCCTTTACACTCACCAACATCGGCTTATTATACGCAAATTTGGGAGAAAAGCAGAAAGCGCTAGAGTCTTACAACCAGTCCCTTCCTCTTTTTCGAGCAATTGGCGCAACCGAGGAAGAAGCACTCACCCTCTACAGCATGGCTTTTATCAAACGATCGCTAGGCAATTTTACCGAAGCTCTCAATGATATTGAAGCTTGTCTTAAAATAATTGAAAATCTCCGCAGTAAAATACTCACCGCAGAACTCCGCAGCTCATACCTTGCCACAGTGCAGGACTACTACGAATTCTACATCGATTTGTTAATGCAATTGCACAAAACTAATCCTAACTCCGGTTATGATATCAAAGCATCCGAAGCCAGGAAACGTGCTACAAATCCTTAAAAAGCAACGCAATGTGATGAAGCTCGATCGCCATGAAATTAAACCCCTGAATAAACAAGGATTTTACCCAAAAATACCAAAATAAAAGCCCCTATCGTTGTGAGAATTGCAGCCCACCACTTTAACCAAATGGGATGAGCAAGAACCATAGGCAAAAAAATTACACTTAAAATTAAATAAATTAGGACTATATCAGCGGAGTAGGGAAAAATAAAAATTGCCAGCGGACCCAATACTGGCATTAAAATTTGGGAAAAAGTGTCAGAGAAAGACCAATTATGATTGGGCTGAAAGCTCAAGGCTATTTGAACTGATTGTACAGAAGCCAGGGAGAAAGCCGGAATTATCACTGATAAACGCTTTAGCCACGAGAAGCGACTTAACCACATACGCGAACTTTGATTTAAACTTTGCCAATAATAATAGAAACTTCATCAGTTTGTCATAAGTATCTCCCAACCAAGTTGCACCGATCGCCCGCCGAGAACACGGGCAACCGCCGATCGCTCAAAACATCCCATCAAGTAAATCGGTAACGTCTCTTTGGTCGCGGCCGCGATTATCGTCATACACCATCAAGGTGTTTAGATTCTTGTGTCTGCTTAACTTCTGTACCTTCCGCACATCCCTGTCTGTTGCGTCTAGTGCCGCCGTGATAACACTGTGTCTGATGCGGTGAAGGAACATCTGCTACTAACGTTGCTTAATCAGGGTATGAAAAAAATAACTTGAAAATCCCGAAGTTTTATGGATACTGGTTTCTCTGACTTGCATATTTAGCCCTTCATACCCTGGCATCAGCAACGCCCTTTACCTTTGGCTTCAAATCAATTCTAAAGTTTCACGCTTGCATCGCCCACTGTCTCGGGCTATACCTGTGCTGACATAACGCATCTCAAGAGCTAATCTCAAAGTTAGTTCTTTACCGCAATTGCTCATGGGTAGCCAATCTACAGCCAAAACTATCTTTCTCCTCGCCTCTATGGTGGGCTGGCTTATCGTTGGTGCATCTTTGATGTATCTTTTTCCGGTCGTCGCAGATTGGTTAATATCCTCCGATCGCACCCATCTATGGATGCAGACCCTCAGCCGTAGCGGTTACAATCCTATGCTGGCTTGGGTAGGAGGAGGCATCACTCTGGTTATTACCGTGTTGGGGTATATCCTCTGGCATCAGAGGTTTGAAGGCAAGATTTAGAGCGATGGTCCCAGATCGATTTTGGAGCGATCGAGTTCTGAGTTCAAAGAAGTGTGGGAGGCCTTTGCGGTGAGGCGTAGAAAAAAGCCTACCAAGACGACTATCAGAAATTTAGAGATGTATAAGTGCTGGTTGGATACAGCCGTGCTTACTTGTTGGAAAACAGCTAAATGCTCTATTTCTAACAGTTTTTGCTGATGTCAAACATTATACTCTGATGTATCTGAAGTGGCAACCGTTAGTAAATTCTCAGTGATTTAGCCTTTAAGTTTCTGCTAGATGACCCTTAGCTCTTAATAAGGGCATGGTAGTGGTTTGGAAAACTTAACTTTTATTTACAATATGCTTTCTATCCTATCTACTTTACGTCAAGTCTCTTCTCATTTGCAAGAGCGCTTGATTCAACCCCTCGCTGTGAATCCACCCTACGAAGCCACCGTAAATCATTTTGCCATCAGGATCGGCTAAAAAAATGTGGTCAACGCCGAGGGGGTTTTTCCAAGCCCTAACCGCTGTTCCATCCCTAAGTCTGATAATCGGATTGGAGCTGTTAAAATCCCTGTGGTGTGCTGGTGTCATTCCTGGGACAGCTTCTAAAATGGCGCGAGCTTCAAGGGTAACATCTGAAATGTTGGCAGCGCTGGCTGCTGAACAGCCACATCCATCTGTCACAGTTTGCTTGAGCCTTTCTTTGATATCGCCGTCAAACAGGGATAATTGCTCAATCTCATCTAAAAGTTTCCCGTGTGGCTCAGATAAGCGCCTTTGGCAATAAATTGCTGTTAGCAAGTCCTCTAACCCTACTTTTGTCAGAGCCTCTGCAATCAATCCCGTCAAACCTAGTACGGCAATGCCTCCGAGCATTCCTGCCGGACCACCTAGAAATGCTAGAGCTGCTGTGATTGCAGCCGCTCCTGTTAAACCTGTCGCAGCCATCGTTACTACCAAGATGATACCTGGTAAACCCAAGGCAGCTACTTTCTTGACGACTTCATCCATTTTACAAACCTTCGCTGTTGCTTTCTTTCTTCTACCAACCAGTTGCCAGCACGAAAAGCCTGCTAGCGCAACAAGTTATTTATGGCGTTGCTGAATACAGGTATGAATGGAAGATTTCCCAATTGCTATAAGCCAAGTCGAGTGAGTTTTGTAACATCAAGGGAAAAGTGGATTCATAAGTAGGTAGGCGGGAAAAAACATATTTATGTAACAAAACATTAAGCAGCATAATTGGAGTTAAACTTAAGGCGTT
>NZ_JAUBQH010000185.1:0-1017 GCF_036701145.1 Microcoleus sp. Pol17C6 | reverse complement strand
CATGCAGATATAATTAAATGAGCGCTCACAGCATTTGCTCGACCCACAGCCTTCACTCGACTGACAACTATCAATGATTGTATAAAGTATCACACATTAGTAAAAATGAAAACTTATTCGATTGATTTTAGACAAAAAATTATGGATGTATACCATAATGAACCGCTGTCACAAAGAGCAATAGCCAACCGTTTTTGTGTAGCGCTTAGTTTCGTCCAAAAACTGATCAAACAGTATCGTGAAACCCAAAATATTGCTCCTCGAACAGAGCGATGCGGAGTCAAATTAAAACTGAATGCAGAACAACTCCTGATTTTAGCCCAATTGATTGAAGAAAATAATGATGCGACTCTCGAAGAACTCCGTTATTTACTCTACCAAAAAATTGGGTTTACCATCAGCGTAGCAACGATGGGAAGAATGGCAAAACTCTTAAACATGACCTTAAAAAAAAAACTCTCTTCCCGTCAGACAAAGGCACTGACCGAGTTCAGAACCTGCGATACGAGTTTTGGCAAAAAATTCGACAAATTTGTTTGAAAGACTTAATATTCATTGATGAATCTGGAGTAAACTTGGCAATGGTTAGGTTATATGCTAGGTCTCTAAAAGGTTCAAGAGCCAAGGGGCCAAAACCGAATAAACGCGGCAGAAATGTCTCAATAATTGGAGCTATATCGGTCAACGAAATCCTAACATCCGTCAATTTAACAGGTACAACTGATACAATTACATTTGAGGCTTTTATTATACGAAAGCTAGTACCAAAACTCTGGAAAGGTGCTTGTGTAGTGATGGATAATTGTACTATTCATACCGGAGAAGAAATAGAAAAAGCCATCAAAAAGAAAGGGGCAAAATTAATATACTTGTCCCCCTATTCTCCCGACTTCTCACCAATTGAACATTTATGGTCAAAACTCAAAAACATTCTCCGTTCTATCAAGACGACTAATTATCGAGAATTAGCAAAAGCGATAGAGTTTGCCTTCAATGAAGTTACATTATCCGATATGA